>JAUXKG010000047.1 GCA_030624355.1 Acidobacteriota bacterium | reverse complement strand
GGCCAATTATAGGGTATGTCCGTGCCATAGACGACCTGGCTAGCGCCCATTTCAGCGACCAGATGCCGCAAGCCCTCTTCTGAAAAAACCATCGAATCGGCAAGGATCTGCGTCTTTAAATATTCGCTCGGGCGCTTCTTGTTCGCACAATTCGCGTCATTCCGCCGTTCGCATGCCACCTCCGTGCGCCCCAGGTAAGATGGCAGAAAACCGCCTCCGTGGGCGCCGCAGATTCTCAGTCCTGGAAAACGGTCCAACGTTCCGTCGTAAATCATATGGGAGAGGAAGACCGTGGTCTCCAGCGGATTGCCGATGATATTGCCCAACCTACCACTTAATCCGTCCTCTCGAACGACGTTGGTAGCACCGCTGGGGTGCATGAAAATTGGCACCTCAAGCTCCTCCGCCTTGGCCCAAAAGGGGTCAAAGCGAGGCGATGACGGCACTTCACCTCCGACGTGACCCCCGATTGAGGCACCACGCAGGCCCAGATCGTTGACGGCGTACTCCAACTGCTCTGCTGCCAGATCAGGATGTTGCAGCGCGACCGATGTGAGGCCCACAAAGCGATCCGGGTGGGCATCGCACCACGCCGCGATCCCTTCATCTTGAACTCGGATGATCCTGCGAGCGAGGTCTTCATCGGCCCCGTACCACCACTGATTGACGCTCAGCACCTGAACATCAATGCCTCGTTCGTCAATTGCCCGCAAACGTTCCGGCCCCAGGAAAAGATCCGGGAACAGATTCCGAGCAAGGTCCGTACCCTGGACAATCTCCTCCGCCTCTCGCACAGCGCAGTGAGCATGAATGTCGACGACCTTGACGCGTCGGCCTCCCACGGACACCTGCCGGCGCGCAGTTTGGGCCACGGCATTTTCCAGCCGGCCCATGACGAACGTTCCGGCCGTTGCACAGGCCACAGTCTTCAAGAAATTCCTTCGATTCGGCATGGTCTGGTCTCCTCTCCTTCAGTGTAGTGGGTTAAGAGCGGATGAACCGACGTTTCTCATCTTCAGTTCCTATATGAGTTTTTCAAGCCTACTCTGGATGAATCATCAAGTAAAAGGGAAAGTAAAAGGGGAGGAGGCTTTCCCGGCATCTCCCCACTTGACAGACCATCAGCAGGTGGTATTGTGAAACGCATGGGAACTACTGCTATACGTGGTGGTTGGTCTCCCGGCAGGGTCTACGGGCAGATTTTCTCGGCACTCCTGCTCTTGCACTTAAGCGGGCTTTGGATATCAGCACAGCTGCCGATGACCGCGGAGGAGGACCAGGAGTATCGTACCGCGCGGGCCAAACCCTTCCGCATCATCGGCAACATTTACTTTGTGGGAGCAACGCTTCACAACAGCTCTTACCTGATCACGACCCCGCAAGGGCATATTCTTCTGGATACCGGCCATGAGTATTCGGTACAGGGGGTTCGGGAGAACATTGAAAGCCTCGGTTTCCAATTGAGGGATGTAGAAATCATGCTCAGCAGCCACGCCCATCACGACCACATCGGTGGACATCCACTGATGAAAGAGTTGACGGGAGCGTCAATTCTGGTCACCGAGGCAGACGCGGATGTGATGAGCACCGGAGGCAAGTCGGATTTTCGTGAGCGAGCTCCCTGGAAACCGGCCAAGGCGGACCGAATCATTGGGGATGGCGAACGGATCCAGCTGGGCGGAGTCACTCTGGTCGCCCACCTGACTCCGGGTCACACCAAAGGTTGTACCACCTGGACGACTGTCGTGAATGAGGGTGGACAGACCTACGACATCGTCTTCGTTGGCGGCATGGGAATCAACAGTGGGGTGCCTCTAGTTGGGAATTCGAAATATCCGAACATGGTGGAGGACTTTGCCAGATCGTTCGCGAAATTGAAGAGCCTGCCTTGCGACATCTTCCTGGCGGCTCATGGATACTGGTTCAATATATGGGAAAAAGTAAAACGCCTGGAACAAGGAGGCAGGATCAATCCGTTTATTGATCCCCAGGGCTACCGGGACTACATTGAAGAGAAGGAGCTCACCTACCTGGAGCAGCTCAAGCTCGAGCGTGGTGGATCCTGAGAGAGCGAGGAAAAGAAGAACCGCCCGGTTAGGTTCGGCGGTTGAGAGACCCGTCCAAGCATTCAAGGAGGAAGAACACATGAATGCCAAACAGCATGATCGAAGACGATTCTTGAAAAAAAGTGCGGCGCTGGCCGGGTTGGCAGCGGGAGCGATACCGGCCGTCCGAGGCCAGACGGCCAATGCCGGTGGAGACCTCTCCTACGGTGAACGCTCCCGGTTCGTGACCTCGCTACGCGTGGGCGACGGGGGGGACAATGCCAGCTTTGGCCGTAGCGGCAACGTCTATACTCCGATTCAGGATTCGATAGGGATCATCACGCCGTCCTCGCTGCATTTCAGCTCTTCCCACGGTTCCTACCCCCCCGACATCAACCCCCAGGAGTATCGGCTGATGATCCACGGCATGGTGGATCGTCCTATGAGTTTCACCCTGGAGGAGTTGAAGCGGCTGCCTTTCGTATCCCGAATCCTTTACATCGAGTGCAATGCAAACCGGCCGGGTCCGGAGAATAAGACCGTTGCCGACTCGCACGGGAAGACGGCTTGCAGCGAATGGACGGGTGTGCCGCTCTCCCTGTTGCTCAAAGAAGCCGGCGTCCAAGCGGGGGCGAGCTGGATCCTGGCAGAAGGGGCCGAGACGGGGAAGCATACCAAGAGCTTACCGCTGGCCAAGGCCAGGCACGACTGTCTGGTGGCCTACGGCCAAAATGGCGAGCCCGTGCGTCCTCACCAAGGTTACCCGATGCGGCTGGTGGTCCCCGGCTTTCCGGGATACAGCCACGTCAAGTGGCTGAGGCGAATCAAGGTAGTGGACCAACCCTACCTGACCCCTTCAGAAAGGTTTCACTTTCCGCAGGGACCCAAATCGGTCATCACCTTCCCCTCCGGGGAACAACGGCTGCCTGGCCGCGGGTTTTACATGATCACCGGCCTGGCCTGGTCCGGAGGCGGTGCCATCCGCACGGTCGAAGTGTCCACCGACGGCGGCCAAACCTGGAACCAGGCGCAGCTTCACGACCCGGTGCTTTCGATTGCCCATACCCGGTTCAGCCTGGCCTGGAATTGGGACGGAGAAGAGGCTTTACTCCAGTCCCGCTGCACGGATGAAATGGGCCAGTTTCAACCGACGGTAGCCGAGTTTGGCGAACCCAAGGGCGTCACCCCGGAGGGCGTGCTGCGACGGGAGGCTGGAGGGGGCCACTGGCCTTTCATTCAACCCTGGAGGGTGAACCGCGATGGGAGCGTACACAATGCGATCGGATAAGCTTCTGGTTCCTGTGATGGCTCTGGTGACCGGCGTCGCGGTGCTGGCCCAGGGGCCCACCTATAAACTGGGCAGAACCCCGACTGAAAAGGAGATCCGGGCTTGGGACACCGCTATAGGTCAAGAGGGAAAGGAACTCCCGCAGGGGCAAGGTGCTGCCACCCAAGGAGCGACCATCTTCGCTCAGCGCTGTGCCATGTGCCATGGGCAAAACGGGGCCGGGGGCGCGGCCCCGGCTTTGGTAGCAGATGAAGAGGCGGGTGAAGAAGCGCTCCGGCGATTGCCGTTTGCGACCACTATCTTCAGCTATATCAGCCGCTCCATGCCCTTGCAACAGGAAGGATCGCTCAGCGCGGAGGAGGTGTACGCTGTAACGGCTTTTCTGCTCTATCGCAACGGCATCATCCAGGAGAGCGACGTCCTGGACGCCGAGAGTCTGCCCAAGATCCACATGCCGAATCGTGGTAAATGGTCTCTTCCACCGCTCTCCCAATGGAAGCCCGGGGAGCTAGGGCCAGACCCGTTCCTGATTGATCCATGACGGCTCGCAGTGAGCCTTCCTGAGGGCATCGGGCGGGAGCGAAGAGACTTCTGGCCGCTTGACTTAGATCGACCGTTACTATGGCCGCTACTCCAACGCTTCTCGAGGGAAACGAGGCACTAAGGACGCTGGGGGCACCCGCTTGCGAGTCGGGGGCACCCGCTTTTGCGGGTCGCACAGTCGGTGCAGCACGCCGGATCATTGCGCCGATGCAGTAGACCGGGTGTGAGAAATGCGGGGTAGTATCCAACCCAAAGAAAACTTCCTTGACCGATTTTCGGGCCGAGATTATACTACCCTGAAAAAGCGAATTCTTATTCACTCGAGTGGATAATTGGGGTTGGGATTGTGTGCGCTCTGGTTGGTGTGGCCAGCCCCACCAAGGTCAGTGAGTTTCTCTAGTATAATGAAGGGGAAGTCCAGGAAAGAAAACAAGGAAAGAAAAGAGGTACTTATGATGAGGCACATGGTTATGCTCCTGTGTACAGTACTGGCAGTGGTCTGGGCGACGGGTTTCCGGGTGACTTCAGCAGAAGAGACTGACAGGGCCGAAAGGCGTCCCCTAGTCCTAGATAGGCCTCCTGTGCGGGCCATTCAAGACCCCTATTCGGTTTTTAATGGTATAGCCCTGGACGTGGAACGAGGAGAGATCATAGTCGCCGATGATAACCTCTATAGCCTCTCGGTCTATAGGAGTCAGTTCATACCCAGTGACAAGGTCAGGGAACCGCTCCGCCGACTGAGAGGATCCGAAACAGAGCTGGGAAGAGTGTGTGGAGTTTCAATATCCCCGGAGTTCCAGGAGATCTACGCGGTGAGCGGCGAGGGTGGTGGGGAAGTCAGGGTATTCCCAATGGAGGCCAATGGCAATGTGGCTCCCATAAGGGTGATGGATGGTCTTGACCATGGCAGCTCGGATGTTTTCTTGGATCGGAAGAATGATGAGATATTTATCCTCGTCGAACACATAAACAAGATCTATGTCCATCGCAGGACTGCCAAGAGTGGCGACAAGCCCTTACGATTCATTCAGGGTCCGAACACCGAGCTGGCCGATCCGCATGGGGTTTTTGTGGATAGTGAAAACAATGAGATTTTTGTCACCAATCACGGCCACTGGCAAAAATTTGAGGCAGGTGACAGGTACATGGATGAGGCAGATGGTGAGGGACCAAAGCCCTTGGGTCCTTCCACCGGGAAGTTTGTGCCTCCCTCCATCACGGTTTACTCAAGGACGGCACAGGGCGATGTCGCTCCTTTGCGGACCATCCAGGGTTCAAGAACTCAGCTCAATTTGCCCTTAGGGATGTACCTAGACAGTGTCAGTGGCCAGATTGTAGTCGCCAGCGCCGGAGATGATTCGATTTTGTTCTTTGACAGAGAAGCCCATGGGAATGTGGCTCCTGTCCGTGAAATCCGAGGTCCCGCCACCGGTCTGGCGGGACCTAGCGGAGTCTTCCTGGACACTCAGCGGAACGAGCTGTGGGTGGGCAACTGGGACAATCACACTGCCACTGCTTATCCTCGAACAGCTCAAGGCAATGTGGCACCCTTACGGACCATCCGCAGTGCCCCTAAGGGGGCTCCGACTACGGGTTTTGGCAACATTGGGGATGTGGCCTTTGACCCTAAGCGTAAAGAGATTCTGGTTCCCAACTGAGTGAGCCATCCGAGGATCTCGGTGTTCGCCGGTTCGGCGAACGGAAATGTCGCACCCATCAGGGCCATCAAAGGTCAGGCCACATTATTGGCTCGGACGATTCACCACCTGGCAGTGGATACGGTGCATGATGAGCTAGTGGTTCCAAATCCCTTTGCTGAGGCAATTTTGTTCTTCAAAGGTGGTGCCGATGGAGAAGAGCCTCCTATCCGGATCATCCAGGGTCCCAAAACCAAACTTCGCTGGACGGATAACGTGGAAGTGGACCCCATACACAATGAAGTCTTTACCACCCAGAGGCTCACCAACTCTATCCTTGTATTTGACCGAGATGCCAGCGGTGATGTCGAACCCATAAGGATCATCCAGGGGCCTAAGACAAGGTTGAATACTCCTGCGCGGGTGAAGGTGGACCCTATAAACAACTTGCTGGTGGTTGGAAATTACTCAGGGACGGGTACCAGAGGGATACTGATCTTTAACCGTACAGATCATGGGGATGTGGCTCCGCGGGCCATCATCTCAGGTCCCAAAACGGGCATGAATAAGGGGGGGGTCAAGCGGTTTGCCATCTATCCAGAGGGGAGAACCATTTTCGCATTGATCAAGCAGGTCAAAGAAGCTGGAGATGGCTTCGTTGGCGTGTGGAGCTATGACGACAATGGAGACGTGCCGCCCTTGGCCATGATCAAGGCCTCACCCACTACGCAGATAGAAACTCCAGGAGGTATAGCTTTGAACCCCGAGGACAACGAAGTGATCCTAGATGGCGGTGGCTCTCCTCCTAAGGTGCTTGTTTTTCATGCTCCCGAGCTTTTTAACTGAGACCTAATTGCCTCGCTTCATAAAGTCGATGACGTTTGTGGCGAGCGTGACGGAGCCCAGATCGAGGAGCAACAAAGAGATGGGCCCGTCCCGCCCCAACCCTTCGGGCGGATGGGGATTGCGGACGATCTCTGTGTCTCGTCGCGACCTCGCCTGGCAAGCCCCATCCGCAAACGTTACCGTATTTATGAAAGGGAGTACTGAGTGCCTCGTGGTGCAGTTCAAATAAAATGGGGCGGAGAGCTCGGTTCCGATGTAGAATCCAAATCCGGAGTATTCGGGGCCTTCAACGAGCTGCCTACCAGAGGGGAAGACGATGACTGTCCAAGGGGTTTCGCGCCGGCACTTTATCAGGCAAACAGGTGCTCTGATCATCACCTTCAGCTTGTCCTCGCAGATCCGGCCATCCCTTGCTTGGGCTCAGTCAAGCTTGCCCCGCAGTCTTGCTAATCAGCCTGAGCTGGACGCATGGATCAGGATTAGCTCCGACAACACCGTGACAATCTTCACGGGAAAAGTCGAGTTAGGTCAAGGGATTACCACTGCCCTAGCTCAAATCGCTGCTGAAGAACTGAATCTTTCACTTGACCAGATCGAAATGGTTTCGGGGGATACTGCCAGGACCCCGGATGAAGGTTCCACAACGGGTAGCCGCTCGATTGAGGTGAGTGGAGCGGCTCTACGCGCGGCAGCCGCCGAAGCCCGCGGCATTTTGCTCGACCTGGCAGTGCAAAAGCTTGCTATAGCCCCGGAAAAACTTGAGATCAAAGAGGGCGTTATCCGGCCCCAGGGAAAAATCCAGCCAAGGCTTAGTTACGGAGAGCTGATTGGCGATCGCCGCTTCAACCGACAAGTGAGCGGGAGCTTCTCTGCAAAGCGACCTGAAGATTTCCAACTGGTGGGAAGACCGCTTCAACGCCTGGACATCCCCTCTAAAGTGATGGGTCTGGCCAGCTTCGTCCATGATTTGCAGTTACCGGAGATGCTGCATGGCCGCGTCTTGCGCCCCCCCAGCTATGGTGCCCGCCTGGAAGAGTTGGAGGTGGGTGAGGTGGGCCGCATGCCAGGTATCGTTCAGGTGATTCGTGATGGAAACTTTGTCGCAGTCATCGCCCAAAGGGAAGAACAAGCAGTTCGCGCGGTGGAGATCCTGGGTGCCAGTTCTAAATGGAGCCCAGGGAGGGTTTTCCCGTCCAGAAAAGACTTCTTTACCTATTTTCGAAAGGTGGCTGCCGAACCAGCAGTCGTCCGCAACCAAGGAGATGCGCAGTCCGCCCTCAACAGCGCTTCCACCAGGCTGGAAGCGACCTTCACACGGCCTTACCAGGCTCACGCCTCGGCCGGGCCTTCCTGTGCGGTAGCCGAGTTTCGAAACGAATTGCTCACCGTGTGGACTCACAGCCAAGGTGTTTATGCCCTTCGTCGGGAGCTCTCCCAGCTGCTGGATATCCCGGTAGGGAGAATCCGAGTTGTCCATAAGGAAGGCGCCGGCTGTTTCGGCCACAATGGAGCGGACGATGCAGCAGCCGACGCAGCGCTTCTGGCCAAAGTGACAGCGGGACGACCGGTGCGCGTTCAATGGAGGCGCGAAGACGAGTTTGCCTGGGAGCCCTTTGGGTCGGCCATGGCGATTGATCTTAAGGGAGGCATCGACAAAGAAGGGAATATAGTCGCCTGGGACTGCCAAATCTTTTCCGATACCCATAGCACACGCCCTGGAAATGGAGGAGCACTTCTTGCCGGGTGGCATCTCGCGTCGCCCCTCCCACCTAGATCCCGAGGCAGTTCGAGAGGAGCCTCTCGGAATGCAGAACCCCTCTACAATTTTCCAAACACGCGGATTGTGACCCACCGCGTTGAAGGGCCTCTGCGTGTTTCGGCACTGCGCTCTCTAGGAGCCTATGCTAATGTGTTCGCGCTTGAGTCCTTTATGGACGAGCTGGCTTTCTCTGGGCAGGCTGATCCACTCCAGTTCCGTCTTCGTCACCTCAAAGACCCTCGAGCACGTGCAGTCCTTAACCTGGCAGCCGAAAAGGGGGACTGGAAGCTTACCAGACGCTCAGATGGCAGGGGATCTGGTATCGCCTTTGCCCAGTACAAGAATTCCGCGGCCTACATGGCTGTGGTCGCGGAAGTTGAAGTTGAGAAATCTTCCGGTCAAATTCGAGTTGTGCGGACCCATGCTGCCGTTGATGCCGGCCAGATCATTAACCCGGATGGTCTAAAAAACCAGGTCGAAGGTGGCATCCTCCAGGCCACCAGCTGGACTTTGAAGGAGGAGGTCTTGTTTAACCGGGATGGAGTCACCAGTCGAGATTGGACATCCTACCCCATTCTCACTCTTCCAGAAGCGCCTGCGGTTGAGGTCAGTCTGATCGATCGACCCAAGGAAGCCCCGCTGGGAGCCGGCGAAGTCGCCCAAGGACCCACCGCTGCAGCCATTGCGAATGCTATTTTTGACGCGATTGGGGTGCGCCTGCGCGATCTCCCTTTCACACCAGAACGGGTCAAAGCCGCATTGAGTTGACACCGGTCACAAGCAATTCCAATCTTTTATCTTTTATCTTTTATCTTCGATATCCTCATGCTACACTGGCGCATCGGCTGCTCTAGTTCTCCCCAAGGGCCGACCCAACGGCACGGGACCTTTGCTGGACATGAGTCGGAAGGCGGGTGGCGAGTACCGAATCCGAACCGATGAAAAAAAGGGAGGAGTGAGCCATGCAGTTCGCTAATCATATCGCGAAGGTGGCGCTGTTTGTGACCATTATCTTCTGGTCGGCTCCGGCGGTTTTGAGCCAGGGCCAATTGCCGGAAGGCGAAGGGAAGGAGACCGTCCAGAGGGAGTGCTCCCGGTGTCACGGGTTGGAAAAGCTGACCGCTGTCAGACGCAGCCCGCAGGAGTGGGAAGCGTTGGTGAGCGACATGTCCGCCAGGGGAGCACCCCTGATGCTGGATGAGATCGACGTCATCATCGGCTACCTGTCCCGGAATCTCGCTCCCCGCACCCGGAATCAACCGATGAGTTCCTCCCATGGCAAGGACAACGTGAACCAGGAGACGGCTCAGCAAATGGAGGCGGATTCAGGGCCTGCGGCAAATCAGGCACGCCAGGTCGTCAGTTATGGAGAGCAAAACGGCAAATTCAGCAGCTGGGAAGACCTTAAAAGGGTGCCCGGCATGGATCACCTGAAGTTGGAGACCATCAAGGATCGACTGGCTTTTTAAGCCGGCCCAAGGAGATCGGATCAGCATCCCTGAAGGGGATTGTCTGATTCGGGAAGGAGACAGAACAATGCGTAAGCTTGTCCAGCAACTCTTGAGTTCCAAACTTTCCCGGCGCAATTTTCTCACCAGCATGGTGGCGGCGGGATACAGCGTCTCGGCTGCACACTCGGCACTCCGGTCGGTGTCGCCCTTTGTTCAAGGGGGTGAGGACGCGATGCCCTTCACACGCTCCTTGACCGGGACCGGAGGAGATCTGCTGGCCGAGCAAATCAGCGCGACCGGATGCCAGTACATATTCGTGTCCAACGGCTCGGGTTTGGGCCCGCTCTGTGACGCTCTTGTGGACCGGCCGCATCTTCAACTGATACAGGCCACCCACGAAGGCCAGGTGCTTTCCATTGCAGACGGCTACGCCAAGGCCTCCGGGAAGATCGGATTTGGAATGTTCAGCCGGGTGGGGCTGCCTCATTCCTGTTCCAACATGTACAACGCCATGAAAGACCGGACCCCACTGGTGTTATTGAGCGACCACGCCAATACCACCAGCGAAGGGACCGATGGTCACGAAGATTTGTACGACTTTCTGGAACCGGTCGAACAATTCACCAAATGGCGGTGGGTGGTTCACGAACCGTCGCGTATCCCGGAGTGGGTGCGCAAATGCTGTAAGATATCGAGCGTGCTACCCGGGGGTCCCACCTACATGCGGATTCCCCGCAATCTTCTCTCTCGGGAGAACGTGAAGGGGACGATCTTTGCCGGAGAGGCTTTTGAAATCCCCATGGAGCTGCGACCCGACCAGAGGGAGGTGGAGCGGGCCGCCCGCTTACTTTTAGAGGCCTCCTCTCCGCTGCTTTATGTTGGGTGCGAGGTGAGCCAGACGAAGGCCAACGCCTCTCTGGTCGAACTGGCCGAATTGCTGGCCATCCCGGTGACGCAGGCTCGCAGTTTCCATGCCGACTTTCCCAACTTTCATCCGCTCCAGGTCGGCGAACTTGACCGCACCCTGCGCTATCCCGAGCAGGTCGATCTCATCCT
>JAUXKG010000048.1 GCA_030624355.1 Acidobacteriota bacterium | reverse complement strand
GCTGGTGATCCGGTGGCTTTGGCGAAAACCCTCAAACAATTTATTAAGAGCCATCCTGCGGTGGCCTTCAAGGCGGGACTGGTGGAGGGCAGGTGTGTTTCATCTGAAGAGGTGCTGAACCTGGCGGAGATACCCTCCCGTACGGATCTGCTGTCGAAGCTCTTGTTTCTGTTAAATTCTCCGCTGACCAGTTTGGCTTCGGCGCTACAATCTCCGGTGAGAGGTCTCGCATCGGTATTGAGACAGCTTGAAGAAAAAAAGAGTGAGGACTGACCTGAGTGGTCAGAGCGCCCATTAAATTTGAGAATCATTTGTAGGAGGCTAGAGACATCATGACGATCAGTCGAGAAGAGGTGATCAGCTGGATTGAAAACGCATCGATTTTGGATGTCAACCAATTGGTCACAGATCTGGAAGACAAGTTCGGCATCACGGCTATTGCTGCGCCAGTGGCAATGGCTGGCGGCCAGGCAGCAGGTGAGGCCGGCGCAGCAGGGACAGAAGAGCAGACGGAATTCAGCGTGGTTCTGACCCAAGTCGGGGACAAGAAGATTAACGTCATCAAGGCCGTGCGTGAGGTAACCAACTTGGGCTTAAAGGAGGCGAAGGACCTGGTAGAGGCCGCCCCCAAGCCTGTGAAGGAAGGAATCAGCAAGGAAGAGGCCGAAGAGGTCAAGAAGAAGTTTGAAGAGGTGGGCGCGACCGTCGAGGTCGAGTGACCGACCGAATGGGCCGGAATTCTTTCTTGGTAAACCGTGTGGTGGTCTTGCTGTGCCGAGAAAAGGGTGTTAGACTGGTGGATTGTCGGCAGGGTATCCACAACACTGGAAATAGGTAGGGAGAGGAGTACGTCCCTCTTATTTTTTTGAAGTCTTTTAAACCGCATCAACGAAAAGGTTAATACGTCCGGGTGGGAGTCTTCTCTACTCTCGTCTATCCTCACTTCCTTTTTGTCTCTGCGCCTTCGCGGAGGATTAGTGTCTGCCTCTGGTTCAGCCACTAACGCATCTAACGGGAGCTTCTAAGCATGTCTGATTTTATCACCAAAAACGTTCATCGAGAGCGAGTGGATTTTGCGAAAATCAAAACGGTCTTCCCCATTCCCGACTTGCTCGATGTGCAAAGAGAATCTTACAAGCGTTTTCTGCAGATGGACTTGCTGCCTGCTGAGCGTCAAGATCTCGGATTACAGTCGGTCTTCAACTCGGTGTTCCCGATTACCGATTTTCGCGGAACCTCCTCTCTGGAGTTCGTGGAGTTCTCGATCGGAACTTGGGAGTGTAAATGTGGAAAATTACAGGGACTGGAACATCTGAGAGGGGAATGTAAGAACTGCGGAAACACGCTGGTTCTCAATTCCGATGCCATCGATGACCTGTCCTGCCAAGACTGCGGAGCCAAGAACCCCAATGAGGTTGTCCGCTGTGAGGATTGTGGTGATCCCGTCCGATTGAATCTTAAGTACAACATCGAAGAATGCAAAGAGCGGGGCATGACCTACTCGGCCCCGTTGAAAGTGATTATCCGCCTGGTCGTCTGGGACAAAGATCCCGAGACCGAGGTCAAGACGATTCGAGACATCAAGGAGCAGGAGGTTTACTTTGGGGACATCCCGTTGATGACCGAAAACGGTATTTTCATCGTCAACGGCACCGAAAGGGTCATTGTCAGCCAACTGCACCGATCTCCTGGTGTTTTCTTCGAGTCAGGGGCACAAAAGAGCTACTTTCTGGCTAAGATCATCCCTTATCGGGGTTCCTGGGTGGAGTTCGAATACGACAACCGAAATCTTCTGTACGTCCGGATCGATAGAAAGCGAAAATTTCTGGCCACCACCTTCCTGCGTGCTCTCGGTTTGAATTCGGACGAAGACATTTTGAAGACTTTTTACCAGGTTTCAACAATCTCGGTCGACCGTAAGAAGCTTTGCTGGAAGCTTGATGAAACCCTTGTGGGAAGGAAGATCAGTAAGAACATTACGGAGCCCGGCAAAGCAAGGAAGGCGTTGGTCACTGCTGGTCGAAAAATCACCAACACAGCGTTCACTCAGCTCAAGAAGGCGCGAGTTAAAAAGATCGAGATTGGAATTGAAGATCTGGAAGGAGCCTTTTCCCTTGCCGACGTAGTCGATCCTTCTTCCGGTGAGGTTTTGGTGGAAGCGAATTCTCAGGTGACCGGGAGTGTCGTCAATGCCCTGATTGAGGCTAAAGTCAAGACATTCAGTGTGTTTTTTCCTGAACTCGATGATGTGGGCGAGACATTGTCCACTTCCTTGCAGCGCGACTGGGTAGAGAAAACCAATGATGCTCTGATTGAAATCTACCGGAAGCAACGGCCGGGGGACCCTCCCACTATCGAGACCGCTACTGCACTTTTTCACGGAATGTTCTTTGATCCTCGCAAGTATGACTTTTCGAAGGTGGGCCGACTCAAGTTCAACATAAAGCTTGGGATGGACAGGTCGCTTGACGAGAGAACTCTGTCCCCGCGGGACTTCTGTGAGGTCATCGATTATCTGCTGAAACTGCAGAACAACGTTGGCAGTGTCGATGATATTGATCATCTGGGGAATCGTCGGGTTCGCGCTGTGGGTGAGCTGCTTGAGAACCAGTTCCGGATCGGTCTGGTGAGAATGGAGCGGGCCATCAAGGAAAAGATGTCCGTTCACCAGGAGATGGCCACTGCCATGCCGCACGATCTTATCAATGCCAAGCCGGTCATTGCTGCTATTCGTGAGTTTTTTGGCAGCAGCCAACTCTCGCAGTTTATGGATCAAACCAATCCGCTTTCGGAGATTACCCACAAGCGAAGGCTCTCCGCTTTAGGCCCTGGAGGTTTGAGTCGGGAACGAGCCGGGTTCGAGGTCCGAGACGTGCACCCGACCCACTATGGTCGAATCTGCCCGATCGAGACCCCTGAAGGTCCCAATATCGGTCTGATCTCCTCTTTGAGCTGTTACGCCCGCATCGATGAGTTCGGATTTATTGAATCACCCTACCGCAAGGTGATCGGCGGAAGGATCATTGACTATGTCAAGATCGTCAATGCCGGAGCCACGCGGTTCAAAGTTGGTGAGGCCTATAAGCAGCAAGAAGTGGAGGCTGCCAACAAGACAGAGGGAAGGAAAAAGAAGGGGCCTGCCGAGTATGTGCCTCACGCCTTTTACTTGACGGCCTGGGAGGGTGACAAGCACGTCATTGCACAGGCCAATGTTGAGGTTGACGGGAAACAGAAGATTGTTCGTGATCGGGTGAGCGCTCGTCATCAGGGAAACTTCATCCTTGTTCAAAGTGGGGAAGTCGACTATGTGGATGTCAGTCCGAAACAGCTGGTTAGCGTGGCTGCTAGCTTGGTTCCTTTCCTGGAAAACGATGATGCCAATCGCGCTTTGATGGGATCGAACATGCAACGACAGGCGGTCCCGCTGGTTCAGGCGGAAGCTCCTGTTGTGGGGACTGGTATGGAGCATATCGCCGCTCGCGATTCGGGGGCTGTGCTCTTGTGCCGGCGTAGCGGCACGGTAGACAGCGTTGATGCAGAACGACTGATTGTACGTGTGGTTGGCGAGGATGAAAAGGACGGTCGGGACGCAGGTGTCGACATCTATAAACTGACTAAATTTAAGCGGTCCAACCAGAACACCTGTATCAATCAGAAGCCTCTGGTCAAGGTTGGAGAACGTGTTTTGAAGGGCCAGGTACTGGCCGACGGTCCCTGCACGGAAAAGGGGGAATTGGCACTGGGAAGAGACATCTTGGTGGCCTTTATGCCTTGGAGAGGATACAACTTTGAGGATGCCATCCTGGTGAGTGAGCGCCTGGTGAAGGAGGACCTCTATACCTCGATTCACATTGAGGAGCTGGAGGTGGAGGCTCGTGATACGAAGCTGGGACCCGAAGAGATCACCCAGGACATTCCGAACGTCAGCGAATCCGTTTTGCTGGGCCTGGATGAAAGCGGAATCATTCGGATCGGAGCGAATGTTCGTCGTGGAGATATCTTGATAGGGAAAGTGACACCCAAAGGGGAAACTCAGCTCACTCCGGAAGAGAAGCTCCTGCGGGCCATCTTCGGTGAGAAGGCCGGCGAAGTGAAAGATGCCTCGCTCTATGCTCCACCCGGAATCGAGGGGACGGTCGTGGACGTCAAGGTATTCTCCCGCAAGGGTGTCCCCAAGGATCAGAGAGCCAAGCAGATTGAGCAAGAGGAGATCAAGGGACTGGAAAAGGATCTACAGGATGAGATCAGAATTATTCAAGAGGAGAGTGCCAAGAGAATCATTGACGTCCTGTCAGGAAAGAAAGCCAAGGCCCGGGTCATGGGTGTGGAGCGAAAGCAGATTGCCAAGAAAGGGGAGACGTTAAAGCAGAATCTCTTGTGGGATCTGACTTATGAACAGCTCAGGAAGATTAAGGTGCAGGAAGTCAAGGCAGCCGCGGAAGTCTCGAAGGTCGAGGACAAGACAAGCAGGCAGATTAAGATTCTTCGTTCGCTGCATCAGGAGCGTTTGGCTCGAATGGAAAAGGGAGATGAACTGCTCCCCGGTGTCATCAAGATGGTGAAGGTTTACGTTGCCATGAAGCGAAAGCTCTCGGTCGGTGACAAGATGGCCGGGCGTCACGGGAACAAAGGTGTCATCGCACGAATCTTGCCCGAAGAGGACATGCCCTATCTACCGGATGGAACCCCAGTGGAGATCGTTTTGAACCCACTCGGAGTCCCATCACGGATGAACGTCGGCCAGATTCTGGAAACACATCTGGGTTGGGCCGCGAAGGCTCTCGGCCTTCACTATTCGACACCGGTTTTTGACGGTGCCAGAGAGCACGAAATCAAGGATGAATTGAGCAAGGCGAACCTTCCCACCAGCGGGAAGGCTGTTCTTCATGACGGTATGACCGGTGAGCCCTTCGATCAGGAAGTGACTGTGGGCTATATTTACATGCTTAAGCTGAGCCACTTGGTAGATGACAAGATTCACGCCCGCTCTATTGGACCGTACAGCCTGATTACTCAACAGCCACTGGGTGGCAAGGCACAGTTTGGAGGACAGCGTTTCGGGGAGATGGAAGTGTGGGCGTTGGAGGCGTACGGCGCTGCCAATATTCTCCAGGAGCTGTTGACTGCGAAATCCGATGACGTTCAAGGACGGGCCAAGATCTACGAGGCCATCGTCAAAGGAGAATCGACTCATAACCCGGGATTGCCCGAGTCATTTAATGTCCTGATTCGGGAGCTTCAGTCCCTGGCTTTGGACGTTGAATTGATCGAAAAACCGCGGAAGATAATTCGTCGTCGGTCCGAACCACTCATGGAAGCAGAGGCCGCTCTTGCTGGTGCGGGAGCGGAGATCGAAAGCGAATAAATGGAGGTTAGAGACATTGAGAATGTTTCGCGATCAGATTGATAAAACTCAGCTATTGAGAGACTTTGAAGCCATTCGCATTGGCCTGGCTTCACCTGAGAAGATCCGTTCCTGGTCGAGTGGTGAAGTGACTAAGCCCGAGACCATTAATTATCGAACCTTTAAACCGGAACGCGATGGTCTGTTTTGTGCCCGGATCTTCGGTCCCGTAACGGATTGGGAATGCCTTTGCGGAAAATACAAGCGGATGAAGCACCGTGGGGTGATCTGTGACAAGTGTGGCGTCGAGGTGACCCTCTCCAAGGTTCGCCGCGAGCGGCTGGGACACATGGAGCTGGCCAGCCCCTGTTCTCATGTCTGGTTCTTCAAGGGCCTGCCTAGCCGGATTGGTCATCTTCTAGACCTGTCTCTGAGGGACCTGGAAAGGATTCTCTACTTTGAGGGCTATGTCGTTGTGGACGCGGGGGAGGCCCCGGTCAAAGAGGGAGAGTTACTGACCGAAGAAAAGTACCGGGCCCTCCAGGCAGAGCATCCGGGACAGTTTGAAGCAGGAATGGGAGCGGAAGCGATTAAGGAACTGCTTCGACGTGTAGATGTCGAAGCGTTAACAATTGACTTACGCTTTCGCATGAAGAATGAAACCTCCCAATTGAAACGTTTGAAATACTCGAAACGTCTGAAGGTGGTGGATGCATTTCGCAAGTCAGGAAACCGTCCTGAGTGGATGATTTTGGACGTGATTCCGGTCATTCCTCCGGAGCTGCGTCCCCTGGTGCCGTTGGACGGTGGACGATTTGCCACTTCCGATCTGAATGATCTGTATCGAAGAGTCATCAATCGAAACAACCGTTTGAAAAAGCTCATGGAGCTGAGGGCGCCGGAAGTCATTATCCGAAATGAAAAGCGAATGCTCCAGGAAGCTGTAGATGCTTTATTTGACAACGGTCGCAGAGGGCGTGTTTTGCGGGGAGTCAAGAATCGCCCGCTCAAGTCATTGTCGGACACTCTGAAAGGCAAGCAGGGCCGATTTCGCCAGAACTTGTTGGGGAAACGCGTTGATTATTCGGGGCGCTCAGTCATTGTAGTCGGTCCCGAGTTGAAACTTCACCAGTGCGGTCTACCCAAAATTATGGCGCTTGAACTGTTCAAGCCCTTTATTTACAACAGGCTGGAGAAAGAAGGGCATGCCACCACCATCAAAGGAGCTAAGGAGATGGTGGATGGTCACGAGTCGATAGTCTGGGATATTTTGGAAGACGTTGTCAAACAGCACCCCGTGTTGTTGAATCGTGCGCCAACCCTGCATCGACTCGGCATACAGGCCTTCGAGCCGGTGCTGGTTGAAGGAAAGGCCATCAAAGTCCATCCCCTGGTGTGTACCGCTTTCAACGCCGACTTTGACGGAGATCAGATGGCTGTGCACGTTCCTCTGTCTCAGGAGTCACAAATAGAGGCGTCGGTCTTAATGCTGGCTACCCAAAACGTTCTTTCCCCGGCCAATGGTCTGCCTCTGGCCGTGCCCACTCAAGACATTGTACTGGGTTGTTACTATCTGACAATGGCTCGTCCGGGAGCTAAAGGTGAGGGACACCACTTTGCAGACGTGGAAGAGGTGTATCACGCCCTTGAAGCAGGTGAGGTCGAACTGCTGACTCCGATCTTCCTGCGCCACTCGGGACAGCTGATTGACTTGACCACACAGTACGATGATCAGGGTGTCACTGATGCCGATGTCCAGGAGATACGGCGTCAGATGATCCCAACCACCGTGGGCAGGGCCATCTTCAATGACCATCTTCCTGAATACATGCCCTATATCAATGGGTTGATGAAGAAAAGGGGCCTGCAGCAGCTGGTCAACTACTGTTACCTGAGCTATGGTCTGGAAAAGACTGTACCGATGCTGGATGAGCTGAAGGACTTGGGTTTTCTGTATGCAACGAAGGCCGGTTTCACTGTCAGCATCGATGATCTGATCATTCCGGGCAACAAGGAAGAGTTGGTTGAAACAGCTCGACAGGGAGTTATCGAGGTCGAACAGCAATACCTGGATGGTGCCATCACCAACGGTGAACGCTATAACAAAGTGGTGGCCATCTGGTCGGATGTGACGGAGAAGATTGCCGACGAGATGTTCGAGGCCATGGCTATCACGGCCGGACCCGGCAGAGAGTTTAACTCGGTGTTCGTGATGGCTGATTCGGGTGCCCGGGGCAGCAAGCAGCAGATCCGACAGTTGGCCGGAATGAGGGGCCTGATGGCTAAACCTTCCGGGGAGATCATTGAGACTCCGATTACGGCTAACTTCCGTGAAGGTTTGACGGTTCTGCAGTACTTCATCTCGACTCACGGAGCTCGAAAGGGTTTGGCCGACACGGCACTGAAAACTGCGGATTCCGGCTATCTAACGCGTCGTTTGGTGGATGTCGCCCAGGACGTCATCATATCGGAAGAGGATTGTGAGACGCTGGACGGTGTTGAGGTAACGGCTCTGATTGAAGGCGGCGAGATTATCGAAGCGCTTCGTGACCGCATCGTGGGCCGTGTCGCTCTGGCAAAAGTGATCGATCCGTTTACCGGCGAGACACTGTTAGATATCAATCAAGAGATTGATGAAGACACTGCGGCCTTCATTCAAGCTGCCGGTATCGAAAAGATCCTCATCCGTTCGGTGCTGACCTGCAAGTGCAAACGGGGCCTGTGTCGAATGTGTTACGGGCGCAACCTGGCCACAGGAGTGATGGTGGAGATGGGCGAGGCCGTGGGAGTGTTGGCCGCTCAGTCCATCGGGGAGCCGGGTACTCAGCTGACTATGAGAACGTTTCACATAGGAGGTACCGCCAGCCGAATTGAGGAGCAGTCGACAGTAGAGTCTAGAAACGAGGGGATAATTCACTTTCTGAATGTTCAAACGGTGACCGATCAAAAGGGCCGCTTGGTGGTCATGAACCGAAATGGAATTCTGATTATTCAAGATGACAGAGGGCGGGAGAAGGAACGCTATTCATTGGTTTATGGCGCCAGGCTGATGGTCAAAGATGGCCAGAAAGTCAAGCCCGGACAGAAACTGGTGGAATGGGATCCCTTCACCTTCGCCATTTTGACAGAAGTAGGTGGAAAAGCCGTCTTCAAGGATATTGTGGAAGGCCTGACCTATAAGGAAGAGGTAGACGAGGTGACGGGGCTGGCCCAAAAGGTCGTTACCGAATCACCAGACGAAAAGCGTCAGCCGCAGATCCAGATCAAAGACAGCAGAGGCAAGTTGATCAAGTCGTATTTAATCCCCTCCAGAGCCCATCTCAGGATTGACACGGGTGACAAGGTGGCCCCCGGAGATACTCTGGCAAAGATCCCCCGGGAGACAACTAAAACCAAGGACATCACTGGTGGTTTGCCGCGTGTCGTTGAGCTGTTTGAGGCTCGGAAGCCCAAGGAAACGGCTGTTATTACCGAGATCGACGGAGTAGTTGAGTATGGAGGAATCAGTCGAGGTCAAAGGAAGATCCTTGTAGAGGATCAAGAGACTCAGACCAAAGCGGAGTATCTGATTCCTCGGGGAGTTCACATCAACGTCCAGGAAGGGGAATATGTCAAGGCTGGAGAGGCCCTGATGGATGGCCCCCGAAATTCCCACGATATCTTGCAAGTGTTGGGGGAAAAGGAACTTCAGCGCTATCTGGTTAATGAAGTTCAGGAAGTATACCGTTTGCAGGGTGTCACCATCAACGATAAGCACATCGAGATCATTGTTCGCCAGATGATGCGATGGATCAAGGTCGAGGATGTGGGCGACACGGAGTTTTTGCTGGAGGAACAGGTAGACAAGTTCCGCTTCCAGGAGGAGAACGATCGGATTCAAAAAGAGGGAGGAAAACCCGCATCGGGCCGACCGTTGCTGTTGGGAATTACAAAAGCCTCCCTGAGCACCGACTCATTCATCTCGGCGGCCTCCTTTCAGGAAACGACTCGAGTGCTGACGGAAGCTGCGATTGGTGGCAAGATCGACTACCTTCGAGGGCTCAAGGAGAACGTTATCATGGGACGGCTCATCCCAGCCGGTACTGGATTGCACTACTACCGCAACATAGAAGTGGAGAGTCCCTTTCAAGACGACGAGGAAGGACCCTTGACTTTGCTGGGAGAGGAGGCTGTCGAAAAAGAGGTAGCTAAGGTAGAGGTAAAGTGATTAGCCCGAATTATGCATAAGTTGTCTACTGCAGTGCCGCAATCATCCACGCTGACCGCGTTGTGCTTCCTTGGGCTCCTCGGCGTACTGCACGAGTACGCCTGCGGTGCCCTTCGTTGCCCGCCTTGTCATCGCGGCGCCTGCAGCACTTCGTCACGCCGCCTTCATCTGAGCGAAGTGAAGAAAACCTATGCATAATCCAGACTAGGAAAAGAATCCCGAGATAGGACATCAGATCAACCGGGAATTCTCTTTCTGGTCTTCCCGACGACTCTGAAAAAAAAGGGCAACCGCATGCTCGCGGTTGCCCTTTTTTTCTTGAAGCTTTGCCCTCTTGAGCTTAGCTTGTTTTACCCAACGGTGGGCTTGCTGAGTCGGCTTCAGCATCTGCGGTGTTGTAGCGAATAACACCTGACTCGTCAGCAAAGAAGCTACGAGTACCCGTCGAACCGTAGGTCACAGGCCTGGACTTGAGGTTAAAGGTCGTGTTGCCCGTGCCAGTCGCAGCCGCAAAGGTATAACCGTCTTTGGTTCCCGACCCCAACACGCTGTCGATCAGCTTAGAGGTCGACAGTACGCCCAGATCGGCAGCATAGGTTCCCGCCCCGGTGGTTGCCGAGTAGGTAATCTGCGAACTGACTAGATTTCGCACCGAGCTGATGGATGAAGCTTCGTTGGCGGCAGCCTTGGACTGCAGCAGGTTCGGAACCGCGATGGCCGCGATAATACCGATGATAGCCACAACGATCAGCAACTCGATCAAAGAAAATCCTCTTTCGTTTTGCATATGGTCCTCCTTTCTCAAGATTTTGTCCTAATCTTTTACGATTGGTACACCCCTGTTGATGCAAGCTCGGTGCCAAAGAGGGTTTTGTTCCTAAAAATCTCACTAATATATTGATAATAAAACTGTTAAAGATGAATCGCTGGGGATAGCTCCCTGTACTTCAGGCCCATTTCGACAAAATCTGTCAACCGCCGTGACGAAT
>JAUXKG010000222.1 GCA_030624355.1 Acidobacteriota bacterium | reverse complement strand
TAGTACGCTGAGGAGGCCGATCGAGCGCAACACAGTTAGGACGAGTGATGTCGGCGATGCAGTAGAGAATTTATGCATAATCCGGGCTGAGGCAGCACAACGCAGTCAGCGTGGATGATTGCTGCACTGCAGTAGACAATTTATGCATCATCCGGGTTAAGTACTACTCGAAGTCCACCACGAATCCATAATAGGCGGACTCTGCTCCCAGCAAACGAGGATCAGCCAGAGAGACAGGAAAGGTTCCCGTCTGCTGCAGGAGCCAGGCGGGCACCACCGCCTTCAGAGTGCCTGAATCAATGGTCTCGGTAGCCAGTCGAACTCCCCCGAACAGAACGTTGGTGTAGTCATCATACCGGGCTCCCGTAACCGTCAACTCGAGGTCGGAGCTGCCCTGGACCGCCGATTTGGGTCCAATGGCCCTCAGAATGGGGGGGAGTCCGGGGCCAATGTCTTCCGGATAGGGTCGTTGGAAACGATTGTTGTAGCCGGCATGAAAACCGGTATCGATGATCTCCCCTCCGATCATCACCGTCTCAATCTTCTTCAGATCCGCAAGATTCTGCAGCGGATTTCCGTTGATAATCTGAAGATCTCCCCATTTTCCCTGCTCCACCGTTCCCACATCCTCAAGGTGATACAGCCTCGCCGGATTCCTGGTAGCCGCCTGAATCAACGTCATGGCATCGACTCCCATATCGTGCAGCGCCATCAAGTCGCGTAGCGCTCCCACCCCGGGCAATGAAAAGGCGACGGTATCGGTTCCCAGAATGAGCGTTCCCCCGGCCTCATCAAATTCGCGAACAAATCTCTGGTAGTGATTTCTGTAGCTCGCATTCTCGGAATCGCTCATGAGCTGGAGCTTGCCGTGGTTCCGGACCACATTGACCCTGGCCACCAGAGGAATGTACTGCAGCCCGGGCAGCTGGAAGAGGCGTGCATCTTCCTGGGCGTAGGCCTCCTCACCCTCTACCAGAAAATGGGAGGAGGGCTGCAGGTTCAGGGCGACGTTCTTGGAGACCAGCAACTGGATCAGATCGGGGAAGGCGGCCGGGTCCATCAACGAGTAGATGTCGTCCACTTCGCGCCGGTACAGGGCCTCCAGTTTTGCAGGATCCGTGATCGTTCCCACCAAGATACTGTAAAGGTGCATCAGACAGTCCTGGCCGGCATTGGCCGCATCCCGGGGATCGGTGGCGTGACCCACAACCGCCATCCCCTCGGCATGGGCTGCCTCAATAATCTGCTGCAGATCCTCCTTCCTCCAGGTTTCATCCACCTTGATGACCGAAAGACCCTTCTTTTTCTTTTCTCGAATGTGCCTCTTGACCTCCTCCACATCCACGAAGAGAAAATGCGGCTTGTGGGTGGCCACATAGCGGAACAGCTTCTCTCTGCGAATCGACAGAGGGGCACCAAAACGGGCTCCCGAGGCTACAATTCGGGGTGTCCGGATGAGCCCGCGTTCCCGGGCGTGAATCAGGGCCAGCATCCATGCATCGGGATTTCCCAGATCGACGATGGTTGTCACCCCGTTGGCCAGGAGAAGCTCTCCGTGCCAGGCCCGGTAATGAATATGACCATCCACGAATCCGGGAAGCACCGTTTTCCCGGTGGCATCGATGACCTGGATGCCGGAGGGAATCGTCACCTCTCCCACCTGTCCGATTTGGCTGATTCTCCCGTCCTGAATCACCACGACAGCGTTTTGAAGGGGAGAACCTCCGTTTCCATCAATCAAGGTCCCGCCCGAAACCACAACTGTTCCTTGCTCTGCTCCCAATAATGTTGGGGAAGAGCTCAAACAGAGCAGAAAAATTAAAGAAACACCGAGGCCAAGGGAAAACACCCCATTGCATTTGATTCTAGCTAGCATTGGCTTCCTCCAGTCTTAACCCAGACCATGAATCATCCAGTCTGGTCCTTGTTGCAAGATTGCGCAACGAGGCACCCGCCTCGCCGCGGCTATAAAAAGAAAATTCTTCAACCCGCATTGGTGGTTCAGGGACTAAATGTCTTATTCCTCTCCTGATAAAACTCCAGAGGCGGCTGTTCAGGAAGGTATGGCTTGTAAACAAACCCTCGGGTCTTCTCCTCAAACTCGTCCCGGACAGCCTTCAGATCAGCGGGATTAGTCATCAGATCCACCGCCGCCCCGGTCAACGTCTTGGTCATCAAGATCATGACCTTGTGTCCGATTCCCATGCCGGCTGCCGCCGTGGACTGCCAGTTGTGAGAGGGAAGGTCCATGCCCCGCGAACTGCCCGAAATGGATGACATGGGAACCACCCAGCTGACGTCACCATTGTCATTGGCGGCCGGCTTGGGAGCCTTAACAGGAGGCTCCAGTGTCTCATGAAGGGCAGCCGGGGCCGTAAAGGCCGGATGCTCTTTCCTGTATTCCTCTTGAAGCCCTCTGGCGAATTCCCTTTCTTCGTCGGTAAACTGCGGAGGTCCGTAGTGTTGCAGATTTCGGTCAACGACCTCAACCAGGGCCGCGATGGGCAGACGCGGATAGACACCGTTCACCAACGTCACCTCCACTTCACTGCCGCTCAAGGCTGATTCGAAGGCCGCCACTTGCTTGAATCTTTCAAAAATAGAGTCTACCGAAGAACGATCCCAGGCCCGCAGTGAATACCAAGCCTCGACCACTTCAGGAGACAAGCCGGGACGTCCTCCCCCCTTGATGATGGCGGGATCTGAGATGAGGTGACCCTCCGGAAGGACCTCTGCCAGAAACTCGATGTTTCGCCCCAGGTTCAGAAGCGATCGCAGGGGATTCAGCCGCCCTTTTTTACGAAACTTGACCTGGACCGTGTTGACGGCCCGGGTGCCGTTGTAGCGGGCATTGGTGCGCCGGTCGGAATGCCAGGTCAGACAAACATCCGAATCATCAAAGAGTCCTGCCTTGGCCAGATAAACCTTACCGAAAAACACCTCTTCCGCTGGAGGGCCGAAGACCTTTACCGTGCCGGATATGTTCAAATCATCGATCACCTTCTTGAGAGCCAGAGCCGATCCGATTGAAGAGGCCGCCACCAGGTTGTGCTGACACCCATGTCCAGTGCTGCTCCCGGGGCGTGGTTTGCGATAGGGCACCGCCTCCTGAGACATTCCGGGCATGGCGTCCATCTCAGCCAAAAGGGCAATCACCGGCTTTCCCGAACCGTAGGTAGCTACGAAGGCAGTAGGCATCTCTGCCACACCTTTCTCAATCTGGAAACCCTCTTTCTCCAGGGCGTCGACCATGATCTTCATGGTCTGATACTCTTCGAAAGGGAGCTCGGCATTCCTCCACAGTTCGTCGGAGAGTGAAATCAGCATTTCTTCGTTAGAGCTGATCCATCCTTCTGCAGTCCTCTTCGCTTCCCCGCTGTTGGCGGCTGATTGTCCCGCCACCTCTGAGAGATAGGGGCAAAAGAAAACAAAGAAAACAGACCCGAGCCATGCCATCTTTCTGTATAAAGATTTCATTTGTCGACTCCTTTCATTCTCCGGCAGGAAAGAAGAACCGCTCCATTCCTTTTCCCGGGAAAGATCTATCTCGTTCTGTGTTTGTGCCTGTTTTACCTCTTGCTTCCTGAGGTTGCAAGCCCGAAGCACACCACCTACGTTTTTTGGGCCGTCTGGATACGGATACCTTCTACCGGAACCTGACGATCAGATAGCCCTCGTTGGAGGTGGCACCTCGCAGACCAAAATGCTGAAGCTCACTCTGACCCGGCGCAAAGACCGTACCGATCGGTCTGGGATTGGTAACAACCACCGGAAAGGTGCCGGCCTGCTCCAGCAGATGATCAGGAATCCTGGCCTTCAATTCAAATCGACTGACAAACTCAGTGGCAACCTTTGTCCGGTCGAACTGAACCATGGAATAGGGAATAAAACCCGTTCCCGAAAGTGTGAGAATCACTTCCCTGTCTCCCTCGATCACCGCCAGAGGCGCTACGCGCCTGATAACCGGAGAGGGGAAAATAAGGCTGGTATCCTCGGGAGTGCTCTTGGGAATGGGATTCGTAAACTCCGGATGGTATCCGATATCCACCATCTTACCCTCTTTGAAGACCATCTCGATGTTTCTGGCATTGCGAATATCCGTCAGTGGATTCTCTCGAACCACAATCAATACGGCCAGTTTTCCTCTCTGGACCGATCCCAAGTCCTCATCCACCCGAAAGAGCTCAGCGGGATACCTGGTCACGGTGAGCAGGGCCTCACCGGGAGACAAACCGACATCTTCCACCAGAATCTGCAGTTCCTGATGCAACCCCTGTCCGGGCGTGGCATTGGTGTCGGTACCGGTACAGATTCTTCCCCCTGCTTTCACGAACCTTCTGATCAGCTCTAGAAGATTCCGCTGGGCCTGCAGATTCAACTGCTGTTCCTGGCGGCTCAGATCCTGAAAGAGATAGAGTCCGACAAAATTAAATCGGTTCACGATGCCCAATCGAAAGTCGAGCGGGACATACCTCAGAGCTGGATTGTTGAATAGAAGGTCAAAGTCTTCATGCTGAAATCTCTTCTTGTAGGCCCAGGCCTGTCGGTGCCTCACGGTCGGATTGAGGTAAATTCTCTGAGTCGCCAGTTTTTCAACCAGTCTGTCCACTTCTTGAAAGTCCATGAAGGCGTGGAGATCACTTCCGTGCCCGGACATCCGTCTCTTTTGAGGATCGGTCACCACGGTTCGTGCGATGCCTGAGGTGTGGACGATCTCGTCGTAACCCACTTCGACGGCCTGCCAGGCGTCTGGAGCATGACCCAGTGCGGGGATGCCACTTCCATGAGCTTCCTCAATAATGGCCCTCAACATTTCGGAGGTCAGATTCTCACGCAGCTTGATGACATCCACCCCCTGTGCAATGAGGCTCCTGGTTACCCGTCTCGCCTCATCGACATCGGTGACCTCCGTGTGGTGCCGCCGGCGAAAATCGTTCTCCCTGAAGGGTCCGTGAATGGCATTGCCCGAAGCCAATATTCTGGGTCCCCGGATCTTCCCCTTGGCTATGCCCTCCTTCTGGGCCAGAATCCACTCGGTCACGTTGCCCAGATCGACCACCGTGGTAACCCCATGGGCCAAATACAGCTCCCCGCTCCAGTCCTTGTAATGAACGTGACCGTTGATCAGGCCGGGAAGGATGAACTTC
>JAUXKG010000064.1 GCA_030624355.1 Acidobacteriota bacterium | reverse complement strand
GAGCCCCGCTTGCTAGTTTGCTGGGTTTTCTGGCCGGCCCCCTGGTCTCCATGGCACACGGATATTGGGTGGGCTGGGAGTTTTACTGGTCTTCTCTGGTGGAGAGAAGAGTGCTGCTTTTTTCTCTCTTCTCTCTCGACATCACCGAACAGTTGAACTCTTTCTTCCTGCACACTAAAGAAACCGTATCGGCATGGATCGTCCCGGCCGCTTTAGCCGGCGCAGCTCTGCCCCATTGTCCCAATCGAACCAGAGGGTTTGCTCTTCTCTGGCTGGCCGCCTCCCTGCTCGGCATGTCTCTGGGAGGCCGATGGTACTGGCACTACTATCTGCAGCTGATTCCGCCGTTGGCTTTTCTGGCTGCCGCCACTCTGTCAAGACCGCTTTTGTCCTCTCGAGTGGTGTGGGGAGGAGTGGTCTCCGTGGCTGTCATCATCTCCCTGGTGGGACAGCTTCCCTTCTGGCTGCTGACTCCAAAAGAGGTTTCCTGGGAGCTTTACCATCGCCCCGGCTATCTGGTGAACAGCCAGATTGCCGAGTATGTGGCTTCACGGACGGGGCAGGAGGACTTGATCTATGTGGCCTTTGAAGGTCCGGAAATCTACTACCTGGCGTCTCGACGAAACGCAGCCCCTCAGCTTTTTTGGAACGAAGTGCACTTCTCCTCCAGCATCTTCGATCAAGTGGCCGACGCAATCAGGCGGGGCTTGCCCGACAGGATCGTGTGGATCCAGCTTCCACCCGACTGGATCACTCTGGTGGAGTTTCGGGATCTGCTGACTCAAGGCTATGTTGAGGAGTTCCGGCTGGAGGGAATCGGCATCTACCGGCGCCGAGACACGGATTAACAGACACGGATTCACACGGATTGGGGAAACACGGATGCATACGGATTCGGTCATCACGGATTGACACGGATTCGGTAATAACGCCTTTCAACAGCGAATCCACAAATGTGACCGGAATTGTGAACCGATTAGGCTTGGGGGATTATATGACGGATCATTATAGGGTGATGCGCAAGTAGAAGCATTTTGTGCTTCTGAAACGTCGTGAAATTTCCTTACCCTTACCCTTTACTCTGTCTCAGGAAGGAAATACAGCTCGCTGAGATAATTCTGGCTGAAATACTCATCCGGATGTTCGACCCTTCGGATTTCATCCTGTCGATTACGCAAATATCTGTAATTTTCGGCGTATTGCGTTCTAATGGCGGCTGCCTCAGAGAAGTTTTGTTTGCGGTTCACCCAGGTACTTTTCGCGATATCTCTATGCGTTTTAGCATTGTTACCGCTTCGTAGCTTTCTTACCAATTCTTTGGAAGTGACCTTTCCGAGAACAATATCATGGACCGTCAGTACTTTTTCTTCCCATTTAATCGCCTCACGCGCGACAAAGTAGCGATGAGCCAGGTTTAGGTCGGTTTGATGAATCAAAAGACTTGAGCAATAAAATAAAGCCATCAGGAACACAATCAGCGATTGTTTCTTACTCTCATAAAAGATTCTCAGCAAACCACAAATCAGGATCGCTACAAAAATGGAAATGGGTCCGCCATACCACCATCCATCAAAAACAATCAATGCACGCGTAAGCAATATGGAGTAAAAGAAGCTATATAGAATCAGAATCGCGATAATTCTCACAAGAATGGATTCTTTGAGAAAATTTCTCAAGTCCTTGGTCTTAAAAACGGGGAAAAAGGCGGAAAGGGCAAGCCAGAAAAATGAAATTTGCCATAAACCTGTCAAAAGTGAATGCAGCTTGGCTTTTGAGTCAATAAAATAAGAAGGATTTAACGCGTCAATGAGCAGATTATCTCTTAGCGAAAAAGAAAGTGTCTGAGTCCAGTGGAACAAAGAAAAATTGACAAAAGAATTCCCTGAGACATAGGAAAATATATCCCAAGGCTGATATCCAAAGGAAACTGACAGATGGGGCAATATAAATTTCGCGATAACCCCTACGGGAACTAACAGGCTGAACATGATGGGAATCGAAAAATCCTGTAAATCTTTTCTAAAAAAAAGCAAGGGGCACAGGAGGGGAAGGGCAACTCCAATGAAAAAGGCATTTTCTCCGCTAAAAAGCGAGGTGAAGACTGTCACAACAAGGAGGGAGAACTTGATATAAAAAGATTTTGTTCTTTGACCTTCTTTGGGTAGGTTTTTGACTATCTCGGTGCCAAGAAAAAGGCTCAAGATAAAGAAGAACTGAACCAATGTTTTTCCGGGATGAAAATACTGGACAGTATTGGATAGAGAGCCCGGCATACAAACATATATGGCCACTCCTAAAAGAGCGATATAGCGGCTCTTAAATAAATTCTTAACCGTTTTATATAAAAAAAGAGGGGCCAGTCCAAAAGCGAAAATCCAGCCTAGGGATAAACTTGGATGAGGGGCCATGAATTGCCAAAGCCATAGTCTGAATTTCTCATTCAAGACCAGAAAAAAGCCGGATAAGACACGAATCCTGGCAACACCCATTTCCATAACTTGTGAGTTCAATGCCTTCATTAATTCCTCGATTGAAATCTCAGTCGATCCCGAAAGGATATAGGGAGCGTAAAGGTCGGAAATCTCATAATGCATCCAGGAATGGTAGTGATTTAATAAGACCAGGAAAATATAGGCATAAACAGAGAGAATTAGTGCGATCGGGGCAAGCAGTTCAAACCTATTCTGATCTTCGGTTTTTAGCACTTGGGTTTAGCTGCTTGTTGTTTTAATGGGGGTTAAAACACGAAACTCTCTAAAGGCAAAATAAACCTGACTTTCCGACCCATAGTACTTGATCAAATGAAGCATTTCCCGGGCGGGTTTGCCGTTATACATAGTTTTGTATTCCAGTTTGCAGACAATGAATTTCTCTTCAAGTATCATGATTCGGTAAACAAACTCATAATATTCTAGGTTTCCATATGTTTGCTGAACCTGCAGAAGAGCTGGTTTAAGCTGACTGCGTGTGATGACTTCCGCGTCAAAGTCTTGGCGTAGCACGGCTTGATAGAATTCTTCAGCGGTTTGATGAAAGACCTCAATAGCTTCCAGATGAGAATTGCATCCCGCGAATGGGATAAGGAATGAAAGTAGAAGAAACTTCTTAAGAGTATTTGCCATTTACAATTCCATGCTATCTGTTTTTCTTTAGTCAGGAGGTATTGTCAAGTTAATGGATCCCAGACTCGCAGGGCCCCAAGTTATTGGCATTGAGACTCCTCCTGAACACTCTATATCGTGGCTCTCACATACGGTCACACGTTAACTTGACAGTGCCGCCGCGCCCACTCTCGCGAGATGACTGACGAATCGAGAAACCATTTTCAGTGATCTCCTATGTGGTCTAACCATTGCTTATCTGGTTTCCAGATAAGTCTGTTACCTATGCTTTCTTTCCAGATAATATGTCCAACAGATTGCAGAGTCTAAGATGTGTCACCGGACTGCAGCGGTTTCTGGTTGTTTCCGACCGCCCCACGACAGAGTTCAAGGTCATCCTCAACTGGTTCGAAGAACTCAATTGTCTGGTGCCGACTGACTGAGTCAGCCAACCTACCTGATATATCTTCCCGGCCCCTCAGATTTAGTTCCTTACAGTTAGGGATTTTACGCGGTAGCAAAAATTGTCAAAGGTAAGGATAATAAGCTTGCAGGAGTCGATCAGGCTTTTTAGACCACAGGCCCTACCGCCTGGCTGAGGACTATCAAAATGCGTCGAAGGAACATTCTTCTAATTCTTCTCGTCCTAGTTGCGACCATCTTCGCGATCAGATGGGTTAAGAATCCTGAGCTGTATCGTCCCTCAGAAATTCGAGAAGAATTTTCACTAAATGAAAATCTGGGTGAGCGCGGCAGCAACTACCTGATTTGGCAATACGGTCGGCCTCAGTATCCGGGTCACACGAGAATGATGGTGGTGAGTGCCATAGAAGGTCTGGTCAGAGAACTGGGTCCTGTACGCTACTCTCAGAGAGCGGAGGAACTGCTCATTCGGCATTTCTTTCGGGACCGAAAAGGGGGCACCTTCCTCGACGTGGGAGCCTATCACTATCGAATCTACAACAATACGTACTATCTCGAGGAACATCTGGACTGGCAGGGGATCGCGGTAGACGCTCTGGCCGAGTTCGAGTCCGGCTACCTCGAACACCGTCCCCGGACACGTTACTACACGTTTTTCGTATCAGATACCTCCGACGACTCAGCCCAACTTTTTGTGTCCGAATGGAATAAGCGTCTCTCGTCCGGCATTCAGGACCTCTTCTTAAAGGAGGATGGAAGTTACAAAGGACCGGTCTCCGAGAGGGAAGTCTCCACGATCACTCTCGACGATCTTTTAGACTCGTCGGGTGTGGACGAGCTGGACCTTCTTACGATCGACATCGAGCTCTGGGAGCCGAAGGCCCTGTCTGGGTTCGACATCCAGCGCTTTGCACCGGAGCTGGTCTGCGTCGAGGCCCACCTTCCGATACGGGAGGAAATCGAGCTTTACTTCAAGGAGAGAGGCTACAACCGCATCGACCAGTACCTCTTGGTAGATGCGGTCAATTGGTATTATACACCGGAAGGTCTAGCAGTCCCCCCGCTCCTGATAGGGCATTCAGAAACGGCGTCTCTCGGCCCGGAACAAACACAGTAGACTGCCGAAGGTGCCAGTTGTCAGCAGTTAGTTGGTTAGCTGGTCAGACACAATCAGCAATCTCGATTCTAGTGTCCAGATAGTCGGATAAGAATACCGGAGGTATACCATAAACCCTAAACTGCTTCCTGTTCTTTGCACGTTTTACCTCTTAGGGATGATCGTCCAGGCTCAGGAAGCCCCCTGGCAATGGTCCTGGGAGAAGATTCATTCCGTGATATCTCAAGTCCGGGCTGGAAAAGACCTCACCCCGCCGGCCTGGCCCGGGGACAATCGAGTGGCAGTCGCGCTCAGTTTTGATCTGGACAATGAGTCTCCCGCGCTTCGAGACGGAAGGACCTCTCCATCGTCGATATCCCAGGGAGAATACGGCAGCCGGGCCGGACTCCCCCGAATCCTCGGGCTGCTGAAGAAACATGACATCCCGGCTTCCTTCTTCGTGCCGGCCGTAGTCGCCCGACTCTACCCTGAGTCGGTCAGACAGATCATCGACGGCGGTCATGAGATCGGAGTCCACGGCTGGATTCACGAACGAAACTCCCCGTTGACGGAGCAACAGGAACGGGAGTTGATGGCAAAGGCCATCGATACGCTGCAAGAGATGACTGGAAAAAGACCAGTGGGAATTCGGACTCCCTCATGGGACTACAGCCCAAACACCCTGAAACTCATCCAGGAATTCGGGTTGCTTTACGACAGCAGCCTGATGGCAGACGATCGTCCCTATCAGCTGGTTTCCCAGGGGCAACCGACTCAAATCGTGGAGTTACCGGTGGAATGGATTCTGAGTTCTTCCACTTACTTTCGCATGAGCCGATTCGACTCCATTCGACCTCATATCGGCCTGGAGGATGTTCTGGACATTTGGAAGAAGGAGTTCGATGTTGCCCACCAGGAAGGCACCCTGTTCATCCTGACCATGGGGCCACACATCATGGGCCATCGCTCTCGCATCGTCATCCTGGAGAAACTCATTCACATATGAAGGCCCAACCCAAGGTATGGTTCGCCACCCACGAGGCGGTGGCCCGAGTAGCAGCCACCCAACTCCGCTCTCAATCTCCCTGACCGGCTGGCGATTGCCGATTCACCGGCACAACCCTCTGCACGTAGATTCCCGGGGTGTGCACCCTAGAGGGATCGAACTCACCCAGTTCGACCAGTTCCTCCACCTCGGCGATCGTCACCTCTCCCCCCATCGCCATGACCGGATTGAAATTCCGGGCTCCCAGGTGATAGCAGAGATTTCCCCATCGATCCCCCCGACGAGCGTGAACCAAAGCAAAATCAGCCTTCAGTGCCGGCTCCAGTGCATACCGCACCCCATCGATCTCCAGAATCTTCCGACCGACCGTTATGTCCGTGTCCACACCCGTAGGCGTGAGGATTCCTCCCAGGCCTGCTCCACCGGCCCGGATTCTTTCAACCAGTGTCCCCCAGGGCACCACCTCGACCCCGACTCGGCCCGTCTTGATCTGCTTCTTGATGGCCCACATCCCCTGCCCTCTTGGAAAAGAGCAGATCAGTTGGCAAACCCGACCCTGCAGGATGAGTCCGCCCAGACCGATGTCCGCTACGCCGGCATTGTTACTGATGACGGTCAGGTCCTTGACCCCTTTACGCAAAATCGCGTTGGAAAGCTGCCATGGGCGACCGCTCATGCCAAAGCCGCTGATGAGAAGAGTGGCTCCATCTTCAATATCAGCCACAGCCAAATCTATGTCTTCAACGACCTTGTCTATTGCCAATGTCTGCCTTCCTGTCCCACGAAACAGGATACGGGTGGATTCCCAAAAACCCGATTTCCACTTTACTTGAGAGACTCTGTTTTCCAAAATGAAGCCAGTGAACTCCGAAACAACCAGACTTGCAAAGCTGTCGAGATCATCTTTTTGTCCCTGGGCAGCTTTGAGTGGATCTGAAAGCCGAGGTGCGAGATGCATTTAGAAACCTTTGTCAGCTATGGAAGAGGGCCGTTCATGCGGCGGGTTTTTGGTGTCGCCTGGGTCTTTCTGCTGCTCGGTTTCTCAACTGAAATCACCCGGGCCGCCACCTTCAACCTGGAAACGGCGACCATCGCAGACATCAACGCAGCTTTTGATGCCGGTACCCTGACCTCGGAAAAGCTGGTCCAGCTTTTCCTGAAGCGGATTGAAGCCTACGATCAAAAGGGACCCCGTCTGAACACCATCATCACCCTCAATCCCAAGGCCCTGGAGAGAGCTCGAGCCCTGGATGAGGAACGTCGACAGTCGGGACCGCGCAGTCTGATGCACGGCATCCCGGTGGTCGTCAAGGATCTGTTTGACACCCACGACATGCCTACTACCGCCGGGTTCTTACCGATGGCCAAATCCCAACCCTGGCGCGACTCCTTTGTCATCCAAAGACTCCGCCAGAAGGGCGCCATTATTCTGGCCAAGGTGAATTTGAGCGACTGGTTCGGTGCGGCTCCTGCGGGAGCCAGTACGATCGCCGGACAGCCTCAAAACCCCTACAAACTGGGCTACGTTCCGGGAGCCTCGAGCAGCGGGACTGCCGTGGCAGTGGCGGCCTATTTCGCAACCGCCGGTCTGGGAACGGAGACCGGTACTTCAGTTCGGAACCCGGCCGCCAACAATAATCTGGTGGCGCTGGCTCCCACCCAGGGTCTGGTAAGTCGAGCCGGTGTGGTGTCCAACTCCTTTACCCAGGATCGAGCCGGCCCCATGACCCGCTCCGTCTACGATCTGGCAGTGGTGCTCTCTGCAATCGCCGGTTTTGACCCGGAGGATTTGCTCACTCAGGGAAGCATCGGAAAGATCCCTTCGGGCGGCTACACTTCGTTTATTGATAAGAACGGTCTGCGGGGAGCCCGCCTGGGAGTGCTGCGGGACCTCTTTTCTTCCACTCCGCCGGAGCAGGAAGGAGTGGCCCTGATTGAAGCCGCTATTGTCGACATCCGGAAACAGGGAGCGGTGGTGATCGATCCCGTCACCACCGGCATAGAACTGTTTGACATGATTCGCGAGCTCTGGATGGGACGCTTTGAAAAGAACAGCAGTGTTCAAATATACCTGGACCGGCTGGGTCCCGACTCCATCTTCAGCAGCATGGGAGAGATGGCGGAACGACATCCCGATCTGGTCAAAGAGAGCACCGTCACCCGCAGCCGGATGGGACCGCTCGCTCACAACAAAGAGTATGCCGCCGCTCTCAAGACCAGAAGTGTGACCCGTCAGTTGATCGTTTCCCTGATGGATCGGTATGAACTGGATGCTCTGATCTATCCAGTCCGAACACTGCCTGCCTGGAAAATCAGTGAAGGCATGAGTTCCTCGGAGTGGTATGAGAAGACGGGAGCCGAAGCCCACAACAGGGTCAGTGCCGTGACTGACCTGCCGGCCCTGGTCGTGCCCGCCGGCTTCACCCGGGAGGGAATACCCATTTCCCTGGAGTTCTTGGGAAGGCCCTACTCAGAACCGACCCTGATCCGGCTGGCCAGTGGATACGAGCACTCCACCCGCCATCGCAAAACGCCTCCTCATGCACCGCCACTGAAGGGAGAGATTATTAGCTACTCGGCTAGATCGTCCGGAAGAGGCAAGGGACAGAGTAGACTGTCCCTTGCTTGTTCTCACCTTGCTTATTCTTAGGGCTACTCACCGGCGATATCGGTCACACCATCGCCATCGGCCGCATCACGGTGAACGCGCCGGGCGCGTCTGATCTGGCCTCGAATCTCGCCATCGGGATAAAGACCAGTGGACACGTTGACATAGGTGGCACGGGCTCGAATGGAACGAAGAAGATCTTCCAGACTTCCAGCTTCCACGCCCTGATCGGCAATGGCCTGCACGTCCTCTGCAGTGATGGTGCCGGAAATCTCGGCTGAATCAGTCGGACAGGATTGAGTTTCATTGGGGCTGCCCAACATATTGCTGCAAAGAAGCACCAGAATGCCGCCATGGGTTGCGGGGCGGCCCAGGTGAATAAGAACCTCGGTTACATCACCCTCCAGATCTCGGTATTCCAGACTGTATGAAATTTCTCCAGCGTCTTCAATGAGCTCGGCGTGAAACACTCCCCGCCCGCTGGTGACAACAGAGGGAACCTCCTTGAATCCTGTCAGCCTGGCCACAGCCTGCCTCCGGTCCAGGTCTTCATCGGTCTCCTGGGCAGAGAGTTGAATCGCTCCGCAGGTGAGCAGCAGGGACAGAGAGAAAAGTAAACAAAGTCCGAAATTCACCATTCTGTTACCTCTTTTCAATTTTCATGGACCAAGTCATTTTTTCGTTCCAGCATCACTAGTTGTGTATAGAGATTGTTTTTGGAGAAAAGGTTCAACCAACCGGTGCGGCAGTCCAGTCTCACAGTGCGGAGCTATTCAGGCTTCTGGGAAAGAGAAAACCTCACAGGAAAAGGGATTGCAGCCGGCAATCGCGTGAAGTACTTTGTCATATGGCACACTAGAACGAGTATGGGTTTGATATGAATACCTTCGATTGGACCATCATCACACTCTACCTGCTGGGTCTCATCATCACGAGCTTCTACCTCAGCCGGGGCCAGAACAACACCGAGGAGTATTTTCTCGGGGGCCGAAGCATTCCATGGCTGGCAATTGGG
>JAUXKG010000193.1 GCA_030624355.1 Acidobacteriota bacterium | reverse complement strand
GCCGCCGCTGGGCAAACAGACAAGCAAGACGGGTACATTCTGTGCCCGAAATCGCCTAAGCGTGAGGTTTTGAAATTTCGAACTACTTCGTTCTCAGCCACTCACATCTTTTCGTGATGATCTCGCTCGTGTGCTCGTTTCCGACCCCCCGGACGATCAGGGCAATGATCCGTTCATCGCCCTCATATTCTCTGTGTGCGGCACAGGGACTTGCGATTTCACCCAGGCCGAATAGGTCAATGGGGTCGGCTACGTTGATGAGGACATTGGCCAAAGTCGGGCAGAGTCGCGAGTCCAGGTTTTCATCGACAAATCTCTCGGGAATCCCGTAGCTCAGGATGTCGTTGGGATCACTGAACGCGACGATGGCCAACCCCTTGAGAAAGCGCTCCTGGTATTTGGATCCCCGCAACCCGCAGTGCTCCGGAATTTGGCCATGGACCTTTGGCTTCGCTCCAGCCACCTGAAACAGCGGAAGCTGGTTGGACAGCATGAACAGAGGGATGCTCTTGTTCTGTAAGACCAAGACATGGTCTCGAAAGGCCTCCTCCCGAGAGATCAAGTCGGTGACTCTCTGGAGTGAATCGATGACGACGCGGCTGCCCAGACTGTGGCTGATGATCGCATAGTCATCTTCTATAAAATTCGGATGTTCGAACCGGCAAAACCTGCTGCCCCCATCCTCGAACTCGTCCCAGTCCGTTTCGAACATCCAGCAAAGCGATTGCGTGACGGAAACCAGTATTTTCTGCCTGGAATCGCCCAGGAAGAGCAACGGGTCGACGCTGTATTGGGTCATGAACATCTTCATCTGATTGTTGAGGGCTGTCCTGCGGTGCGTGTACTCGCCGGACTGATCGTAGGCGAGCTTTTCCTTGAGAGGATCGGTGATGGGGGACCACGTGAGCTCATAGAACAGCATTTCCCGCTTCCTGGCCGTGTTCACGAAACGGGTGAGCCTGAGTTGGCCGAGCTCTTCGGTCGGTTGAGACCATTTGGTGGGGTCCAGCTCATTCCGGATGAGCTCTTTGGGAACCGCCAGTGTGAATTGCTTGTAATCCCGTTCGGTCACATCAAGCCCCAAAGCCCGAGCCAGGTTTTGCGCCAGGCGGACCGCATGGCCCGGCACAAAACCGCCGATCCCATGGACCACAAGCACCTTGAGCAATGGAAAGTCTGAATCGCCAGCCTGCGATTGCCGAAACTGCTCCTGCCGTTTCATGTACGACTCGAGGCCCCCGAAGGGAGGCCCTTTGATGAAGCACTGCCGGGTGTCTTCCTTCTTGGCACCGCTTTCCATCATGGCCTGGGTCACCCCCTTAGCTAGGCTGGCGCACCCAGACAGGTAAGGGATCATCGCAAGCCAGGCAAAACCAACCACAAACCGCAGGATCATTTTTCGTTTCTCCAAAAGCCGGATGGCCTCCATATCCTTATGACTCCCAAAGAGGGGGCAGCGACAAAAGACCGCTTCGTCCTGTTGCACTCCCCGCTGGTTTTCGGATCCCTTGTGGCCCTTTGCTCACCCAGGGACAAAACTATTGCGTATTCAGATGAGAGCGAATTCTCCTCGAAAAATCAACTGCCTCGGGATCGTTGCGAACGTACTGGTTGATGTAATGTCGCGCCTTGGTTTCTGCGAATGAGAGGTCTGAGTCGATCCAACCGTTGTCATAAGCCATCTCATCCGAATACCCGTTCAAAAGCAGGCGCCACTTGTCAATGACACTCTGTAGGTTAAGCCTTTCGACATGCGGAGCCAGACTGGTCGAGCAGTTCTGGACGATGGTGTTGTAAAACTCGGGTCTCGCATACATCTGGTTCACCCGCGCAATGGAACTGAGGAAGAGCGTCCTGGCCTGCTCCGGAGTGGCCCGGGGAAGCACCGCAACCGACGGCTCCCAATCGCGATCGTGAGAAGGCGGGATCAGCCAAAACCACACCAAGACGACCAAGAAGGCCGCAAAGACCCAGATCGCCGTCTTTTGACGGTTGCGACAGACGACGAAAGCCACCGGAAAGCCTATCCCAAACAGCGCGGCCGCAACCGTCCGCAGGGTACCCCCCGGGAGGTTGGAGTAATAAATGGCCAGGCGGCACCACACCCAAAGAAGAAAAATCAGGAGCGAACTGATCGACAACTTAACGGCAAGAGGTATCCCGTTTACTCGACCACCTCCGCCTTTGGCGCGGTCCACTCCTTCATCTTCTCAACATCGGGTCCGTAGACACGCAGAATAATGTCAAGCTGTTGCACCTTGTCCCCGGAGGACAACCAGTTTTCTTCGGGCACTCCCTCGGGTTGCTCTGCCGCGATGTGGATCTCGATCCCACCGGAGTCATCCAACTTCATGCCGGCATTCTCACCTACACTGTACTTGGACCGGTCATTGGGAATGAAGAAGCCGTTTTCAGCGTCGTATAGCGTCAACGACCAAAACGCCTTCGCAGGAGGAAGCTGGTCTTTAGTCATGCGAATAACATACTGCGGGTCGCTCATCAGTGGCGTGCCATCCTTGCTGCCGACGCCGGGGTACTGAGCCTGGTGGTACGGCAGTCCGACCGGACCGACGGCTGACTGAACCACCATGGCTTCCAAGGTCGTTTGGCCCTTTTGCAGGAATAGTTTATAGAGGTAGGGGTTGCCCTCAGGCGTGTTCCAGATCTTGAGCGACTCTTGTGCGATTCGCTCTGCTACTCTGGCGAGGCGGGCACCATCGAGCTTGGCAACCTTTGACCGGTCGAAGGTCTTGTCAGGTTCCACGCCAAGCGGCTCGAGTGCGGCCAATACCGCCCGGTCCATCTCGTCACCTGGATCAAACGTCGTGTGGTTGAACACAAATTGCATTACTTCCAGGAAGTTGCTCTTGAATACCATCTGGTCGTTGCCATAGGTGGGGAAGTCCACGTCGCTCACCTGCTTCTTGGGCTTACCCAGAAACTCAGACAGAGTCATCACTTTCTGCGATTTCATGGCAGCGATGTTTCGCTTCATCCGGTCGGGCTCATTGGCATGCGGCATCACCCGCAGAAATGCGGCTCCAAAGTCGCCGCTCATTTTGAGAGTTTTGTGGATGCCTCCGATTGGCTCTCCCTTATACCCCTTTGTTCGCGCGGTATAAAACAGCATGGTGGTCGGCTCATTGAAATCGCCGTAAGTCGTTGACAACGGTATGTCGACGTAGTGGTCATAGGCTGCAGTCTCCAGCACTACGTACTTGGAGTCGAAAGCGGGAAACTGAATCACCACGGCATCGTCACGCAAATCCAGCGTCACGGGCAAGTACAGTGTGTCGTTATTCGGCCTGGCAATGACTTTCATGGTATGGTCTGCCAATTCGGTAGCCACAAACTTCCTATTCCAGCCACCTGTATTCTGCGGGTTTTTCGTGTTCAATGCAGCGTGGCTAATCACGTTATACATGGCAACATACTGGTAGCAGCGGCGGACCAGGTTGTCGACCTGCTCGTCGGTCGGCGCGGCCGGATCAGCGGCCGTGTCTGTGGCGGGATTGGTTGATTTCGACGAATTGGCCAGGGTCAGCAGCGGCGCCTTCCAGCGGCCCTCGAGGACAACGTCCTTTGGCCAATAGAGTCGCAGAGTCATGATGAACGGGCCGTCGGGCGCCGGTAGCCAGTTGGACTCTTTGTCTTTACCCGGTGACTCGTGCTGGATGTACAGGCTCAAACCGCCGTCAGCGTCGCGCTCCAGATCAGGCACCATCGGCGAATTGATGAGGTAACGGTCTATTGGGTTGGCTGTGAGCAGGTTTGCCGGCATTTCCAACATGGTCAGAGACCAGAAAGCGTGAACGGGCGGCAGGCTGTCGGCTGCAAAGTGCAGGGTGTAGCGATTGCTCGATGCGTTCAGGTTCTCGCCAGAGGCATCCACGAAGTAGGGCAAGTACACCGCCTCCTGCTCAGAGTTGCCCCAGATTCCCATTCTTGCCGCGGCAAAGCGATACAGGTGGTTGTTGTCGAGGTGCTCTCGGGTACCGAAGACATCGCCGCTGGTCACCTCGCCAGTGCTAACGCGAGTTTCAATCAACTGGTTGAACGCGACCCAGGCATCGGCCATGCCGGCCTCGATCGCGTCGCGCATCTCTGACGAGAGTGTCTCTGCATCGAAAGTTCTACCGGCGCCAACTCCGATCTTGGCGAAGCGCGCCATCAGGTCCTTTTCCGATGGATGGATCGGAGCAAATTGCAGGGTGAAATTGAGAATGTTGAAGAACTCGAGGGATGCCTCCTGCGCTTTCGGGCTGAGCGGTTCGATGAAATCGATTTTGGCTGCCGGTTCAGGTGCGGGCTGGCCAAGATACTCAGAGAGAGTCTGTACCTTGTATTTTGTCTGGATCGCCTTGACGTGATCGATGTCGGCCGGTTCGAACAGTTGCGTCCTGTAGATCACGATCCCCAATTCGGTTTCCGAGCGCAGCACCTTCTCGATGCCATCTGGGGTCTGTCCTTGCCAACTCGGCCCCGCCAGCATAAAAGTTCCACCGTCATTACCCGTGGTGCGACTGCCGAGGTATGCGTAGTTGTGTGTGTACAGATCGACCAACTGCACAGAATAGTAACGGTCTTCCTCAATGGCGGGCAGCGTAAGGACGATCGGTTCGGACCGCAGGTCATAACCAAAGAACGAGTAGGGCGTATCGGAGTTAGGACCCTGGACCGCTCGATCCTCGTGAGTGTAGACGCGGGGGATATTCTTTATCTCATTCCAGGGAGCCTTAAACTCCGGGTCGTCCTCGTCGACGAAGTAGGAATACATCACGCGGTAGCCGTCTACCATGGGGAAGCCGTAGATGTAGGCTTCTTTGGCAATGACCTTGGCCTCCCCAGCCGAACTTTCCGGGCTGAGCTTCACACTTTTGTTGCCGGTAGTCGCTTGCGAAAATCCCGCCCATAATGTCAGTGTCACAAGGCATGCCATAACTGGGAAAGCTATCCTCTTAAACATTTGTTCTGACCTTAAGCAGGGTAGTCGATCATTTTCTGGAATAAAGATTGCCACTGTCGCCATTGAACCCTCCTGGTGGTAATATTGTGGTTTAATAGAAACAGACACTTTGATTAGGGTGCATCTGGGGCTGAATAGGAGGGCCAAGAAAGTAAGCAGACTGGGAGCGCTATGGCAAAGGCCTTAATCATGTGCCTCTCGTGTCTCATGTGTGCCTTCCAGATTTAAAGGCCCGTCTTTATTAAACCACCACCGTTTTTCGGGCTTTGTCAACTTATTCCTCCCCCCCCTCCCCAGTCGTCGCCCATTATGGCATAATTCCCTCTGTGATCAACCCTCAATAAGCAAACGTGTGACAGATAGGTAGCCAGGCATGACCTCTCCAACCACTGTCGCGCGATACAAGAACCACCGCTTCCCTGGGGAAATCATTAACCACGGCGTGTGGCTCTACTATCGGTTCTGCCTCAGCCACCGCGATGTCGAAGAGCTGCTGTTCGAACGCGGTGTTGTTGTGACCTATGAGGCGATCCGCAAATGGTGTCGCAAGTTCGGCCAGGACTCTGCCAATCAGTTGCGTCGCCGTCGGCCCCGGCCCGGGG
>JAUXKG010000214.1 GCA_030624355.1 Acidobacteriota bacterium | reverse complement strand
ATGAGCCGGGAGGCTATGCCGACCTGAGCCGGATGGCCGTCTATTACATTGGTGGTTTACTGAAGCACGCTGCCTCCCTCCTGGCCTTTTGCGCACCCACGACCAACTCCTATCGTCGCCTGGTTGCCGGCTACGAAGCTCCCATCAACCTGATCTACTCCCAGCGCAATCGGAGTGCCTGTGTGCGCATTCCCGCGTACTCTCGCAGCGAGCATGCGAAGCGTATTGAATTCCGTCCTCCCGACCCTTCCGCCAATGGCTATCTGGCCTTCTCTGCCATGCTGATGGCCGGCCTGGACGGAATTCACAATAAGATCATGCCGCCCGATCCGATGGATAAGGATTTGTACGATCTCCCTCCCGAAGACCTCTCCAGGGTCCGATCCACGCCAGGAAGTCTGGAGGAAGTGCTCAATGCACTCGAACAAGATCACGACTTTCTGCTGAAGGGAGACGTCTTTACCCCCGATGTGATCGAGAACTGGCTCAAGTACAAGCGAACCCGTGAGGTGGATGCCCTGAGGCTGCGGCCCCATCCTTATGAGTTCGCTCTCTATTTTGATATTTGAGCACCTGTAAGGGTCCGAACTCAAGTCGGCTTCAGGAAATGTTGGTTCTACTCATGGGGGTTACTGCCTCCGGGAAAAGTGTAGTCGGTCAGGAACTGGCCAGCCAACTGGGTTGGTCCTTCTTGGATGGCGATGATTTCCATTCGCGTGCCAACCGACAAAAGATGGCGCAAGGCATTGCCTTGACCGATTCCGACCGCCTTCCCTGGCTAACGAAGCTCCGCGACCTGATCTCCGGCTGCCTGCAGCGAGGCGAGCAGGGGGTGCTGGCCTGCTCTGCTCTCAAGGAATCGTATCGTAAAATCCTGGTACCCGAGCAATTCTCAGACCGCATCCAGCTAGTCTATCTGAAGGCAACCTACCCGCTCATTGCCGCCAGAATGAGGAAGCGCAAACAGCATTTCATGCATCCTGCGCTACTGGAGAGCCAGTTCTCTGCCCTGCAGGAACCCACTGATGCGATCTGTATTGAACCTGGCCAGACACCCCGGCAAATGGTGGCGGCCATCCGGGATCAGCTGGGATTCTGAGAGTTGGGGCTTTCAGATGAGAATCCGAGAAGCCGTCAAGATCAGGTAAAAATTCCCTGAAACCAATTATTCCTTTCCCTCTTCTCTGTTTATAACTCTCATTAAATGAGTCAGTTGCAGATTTGGCACGGTCCTTGCTGAGATAGGGTTGAAATATTAATCTCACTCACAAAAGGAGGGATCGAGATGAAAAGACTAAGCCAGACAGGATCGTTGAGATTGCCGGGATTGTTGCTACTTGCGGTGCTGGTCATGAGCTGGCCGGCTGCAGGCCAGCAGTTCGAGAAACAGAAGTTCAAGAGCTCGGGCGTGCTTATCGAGCGTTTTAACGAACTATTCACGCTCAGAGACTACCGCGGTTTGGAGTTTAAGGTGGAAGTGAACATGGATACCGAAATCGAGGAACAGAAGAGCAACTTCTTTCGTGATCCTAAGCAGTATTCGGTTCACGATCTGATTCCTGGTCTGGATGTTCGGGTAAAAGGATTCAAAGACAGCTCAGGAAAGGTAGTGGCCCAACAGATCAAGTTCACACAGAATGCACTCAAGGTTGCAAAAGCCATTGTTTCCCAAGTCGCTCCTATTGAGCAGAATATGAGTAAGTCCAACACGCTTTTGAAGCACACTCAAACTCGAGTCGAGCGGGGAGAACATCGTGCTGAAGTGCTTTCCGGACAGGTAGACGAGTTGACGGCCGGCCTCAAACTGACGCGCAGCGATGTCAGGGACGCCCGACGACAGGCCGAGCAGGCCATTGCTGAGGCAGGCGCCGCCCATCACAGAATCAGTGCTTTGGACGAGTATAAAACGGAAGAGCTTTGCACTCTGCACTTCGCCTTCAACGGCTGGACTCTTTCCGCCGAGGCCCAGTCCATGCTGGACCGACTGGCGGCAACCGCCAAGAAGAGGACAGGCTATTTGATAGAGGTGAAGGGATTTGCCTCGGCCGACGGTGACACCGGCTACAACCACCGTCTGAGTCAACGCCGGGCCGACCAGGTGGTTGAGCACCTGCTTCAGCAAATCCCCATGCGACGTCTTGTCACCCCCTATGGATACGGAAGCAACCTTCCGGTGGCCGATAATGAAACTCTGAAGGGGCGTCAGGAAAACCGGCGGGTCGAGATCCGGCTCCTGATCAATCGTGGGCTGGATCAAACCATCGACACCGCCCGGCTGACTTCAGGACAGGTGAAGAGGTTTTAAGAAGAAAAGAGGGGACAGTCTACTCTGTCCCCTTTTTTCTTCCTGACAGGTTCGAGGCAGCTCCGAGCACCAGGGAGCTGCCCGCCTGTCTCTTCCAGCTTCTGATACAATGCCGCTGGATGCGGTCCCGCGATCTGTTTCTTTCTTCACAACTGACCAGCCAAGAGATCCATACACTCCTAGACAGCTACGGGTTTCAAGACACAGAACAGGCCGATCAACACTTGCAGCGGATTGCCGAAAGGGTGGGATTTGGAGAGCGGCTTGCCGAATTGAGCTCGTCTCTACTCGACAACCTCTCGCAGGCTGCTGATCCCGATGCCGCCTTGTTGCACCTGACGACGTTCTTTGAATCCACTCCGAATGCACTTAATTTGCTTTCCTATCTGGAAGAGAGCCCATCTGCCCTCTACATGCTGGTTCAAACTGTAGGAGCCTCCTCCTTTCTGGCCCAGATCCTGTTCAGAAATCCAGAGTATTTTTACTGGTTGCAGGAAGAGGGTGACCTGCTGAGAATCGAGGGGCCCGATTATTTCCTGGCACAGGCTAGGGAAATGATTCGGCCTTTCGACGGAAAGAAAGACTCACTGGATGCTCTGCGGCGTTTGCGCCGGCGCGAGATGCTGCGCATCGGTGTCCAGGACATCTTGCGAACCGTCCGACTGGAAGACACAGTCGGACAAGTCTCCCATTTGACCGATGCCATCTTGAAAACGACCTTCGAGATTGTGGCCCGGGAGACCCTTCCCTCTCACTCGCCCTTTGCGGTGCTAGCGCTGGGAAAACTGGGAGGATATGAACTCAATTTTAGCTCAGACGTGGATCTGATCTATATCTACTCCCATGAAAAAGACCGAGACGAGATACTCCGCTTTGCACGTGAGTACACCCGGAGTTTGACCGAACACACTCCGGAAGGACGCCTCTACCGGGTTGATTTGAGACTCCGGCCCATGGGGCAGTCGGGAGAAATCGCCTACTCCCTGGACGCCTGCCGTCACTATTACGAGACCTGGGCCGACACCTTCGATCGTCTGGCTCTGATCAAGTGCCGGTGGGTGGCCGGAGATATCGATTTAGGTACCCGTTTTCTGGAGTTGATTCAGGGTTTTGTCTACAAGCGCTATTTGGACACTGCGGCTGTTGAGGAAATTGGGTGGCTGAAACGACGAATCGACCAGGAGTTGGCAGCCGGCAGGAAGGAACGCAACATCAAGTACGGACTGGGAGGAATTCGGGAAATTGAGTTCTTTGTTCAGGCCTTTCAACTTCTTTCGGGTGGCCAGCAACCTGCCATTCGCAGCGCTAATACCCTGGAGGCTTTAGACCTGCTGGTGGATAACGGGCTCATCTCGGTGGACGATCACAAGACTCTCCAGCAAGCCTACCGTTTTTGGCGTAATCTGGAGCACAAACTGCAACTGGTCCACGACCTGCAGACCCATGCCTTGCCTGATGACGAGATCGAGTTGGCGCGCTGCGCCCGCCGCATGGGGTACCAAGATAGTGAAGAAGACGCCGCGCCGCGCAGGGCACTGGAAGTTTTTCTCCATGATCTTGAGCACCAAAGACAGGCGGTTCATCAGATTTTCTCCTCTCTTTTTGAGTCTGAAAAACCAATCGGGTTGCAGGAGGTGGTCTTGAACTCCCAGATGGGTCGCCAGGAGGCCATTGCCAAGATTGAGGCGGAAGGAGTCGTCCAGGCGGCCGAGTTTTATGAAGGAGTCGTTCTTCTTCAACAGGCTCCTTCCTTTCCACACTCCCCGGGGCGGATCCGAAATCTCTTGGCCAATCTGGTTCCTTTGCTAGTGGAGCACACTGCCCTCAGGGAACATCCTCGCCACCTTTTCGCTCGCCTGGATCGGTTTGCTGAATCCCTAGGCAGCCGTGCCAGTCTCTATTCGGAGCTGATCGAAAACCGGGAGTTCCGCGATCGATTCTTTAAGATTCTGGGCTCGGGAGAGTTTTTGTCGGAAACTCTGATTTACAGTCCGGAACTCTTGGATTCGGTTTCCAAGCTGCCCCCTCCTAGAATTTCCTACGATGAGTTGAAAAGAACAGTCCACCGAGTGATATCTGCCGGAAGGAAGCCGAACTACGGTCTGCGCCTGTTCAAGAGACGCGAGGAGTTCAAAGTCGGATTGCATGATCTCTTCCACAACATCCCCATGCAGTCACGGCGCTGGTTGAGCGACCTGGCTGATCTGTGTGTGCGGTGGACTGCTTCAACAATATGTCGCGACAGTCCGGATCTGGCTCAGGAAGAGTTCAGCCTGCTGGCCTTGGGAAAGCTGGGTGGACAGGAACTAACCTATCATTCCGATTTGGATTTGATTCTGGTTTTCGACCAGCAGAAGACTTCCACCGCCCAAGAGTCCTTCAGCAAGCTCTTCCGGAAGGTTCATGATGAGTTGGAATCGTACACTGAGTTGGGGCGTTCCTATAAGCTGGACCTTCGCCTGCGGCCAGAGGGTAAATATGGGGCTTTGGCCATTCCCTGTCAGCATCTTGAAGAGTACTTCAGGAACCGTGCTGAACCCTGGGAACGTCTGGCCTATGTCAAATTGCGGGCGTTGGACGGATTTTCCCACGGCATCGACCTTGATTCGCTGATCTGGGAGAAGCCTTTCTCAGCCGAGGAAGTGAAAGAGCTGAATCGCATTCGTATGCGTAAGGAAATTGAAATCGGCAAAGAACAACACTCCAGCAGTTACCATTTCAAAGTCGGCTGCGGCGGTCTTATGGATATTCAATTCGTTGTTCAGTATCTTCAGATTCAACATGGCGTGAAAGGGACAAACACTCTGCAGGCTTGCCATCAATTGGTTGCTGAAGGCTATCTGGATGAAGTAGCTGGTGAGACCCTAAGCCAGGGTCAGAAGTTTCTTTTTTCACTGGAGACAATTCAACGTCTTCTTCAAGAGGGGCCGTCGAATACACTTTCAAAGGAGCCTTCCGCCAACAACCAGTTGGCGCGCTTT
>JAUXKG010000262.1 GCA_030624355.1 Acidobacteriota bacterium | reverse complement strand
CGATAATATCCGGGCAGCTTTGGAGCGGTTTAAGGACGTTCAGTATCCCGGTTTTTATCCCGGACCGGGTGTGGGGTGGTTGGAAGAAATGCCCCTTGGGGTCAACCCCAAGCTGGGTCCCGAGGGACCCATACGCCACCGCTCAGGAATGGTCCAACTGGCCTTTGGAACGGTCCGCTACAACCTGGTCAGGGACGAGGAGCCCACGCTTCCCAGCCACCATCGCGACATCGATCTCTTTTACCACGTGACGTTGGAAGTGGACGGCCGGAAACTGGTGGATAAGGGCCATCTAACGGTGTTGGACGACCCTGAGGTGACCCGGCTGGCTGCCAAGTACGGCGACCCGGCCCAGGTCCTGTCAGAAGATTGGATTCCGGAGTTTGAAGCAGAATCGGGTCGAATTGTCTATCCGCCCTACGAGAACAGCCCGTAAGGAACTAACTCTTAGCTATTGCCTCCAGAACGGCTTCGGGTGCCGCGGGTAAACGTCGTATCCGTGCCCCTGTGGCAGAAAACACGGCATTGGTCAGGGCAGGAGCCACGGGAGGCATCCCCGGTTCTCCGATTCCGCTAATGTCGCCATCACTGTCCACAATATGGACCTCCACATCAGGAGCCTCACTTATTCGTAAGAGCTGGTAGTCGGAAAAATTTGCCGATTGGACCCCGCCGTTGGCAAACTCAATCTTCTCCTTCAGTGAAGCACTCAATCCCATCATGATCGCACCTTCGATCTGGGCGACAACGGTATCAGGATGAACAACGGGACCACAATCAACAGCGCAAACGACTCGGTGAACTCTGATTTTACCGGTGTTCTGATCGACCGAAACTTCAGCTACCTGGGCAACATAGGTTCCGTAGAAATGATAGGAGGCAATTCCACGTCCCTGAGCACCCGTTAACGGTTTACCCCAACCCGCTTTTTCAGCGACCACTTCGAGCACTCGATGGGCGCGCATGTGATGCTTGAGATGTTGCAGACGAAACTCCAGGGGGTCCCTTTTGGCTGCGTAAGCCAGTTCGTCCATAAAGCTTTCCACGGTAAAGCCGTTGTGAGAATCGCCGACTGAACGCCAGAAGGTAACGGGGATCGGCAGATCCAACTTCACATATTCAACGGATAAATTCGGGATTTGATACTGCATGTTGGCAATGCCGGAGACGGCGGACAGATCCAGTCCGGGTCTTCGTAGAGAAACCAGTTCTCTGAGGAATTCGGGCGGTGGTGTTGGGAAAGCAGAAAACTTTGGGGCAACCACCTTATGAGACCATGCCGTCACCTGCCCCCCGTCGTCGATTGCCCCTTCAATCCTACAGGAGTTCCCGGGACGGTAGAAACCGTACTGCATGTCCTCTTCTCTGCTCCAAATGACCTTCACAGGTTTGTCCGTCGCCTTGGCGATTTGGACGGTCTCATCAACGAAGTCAAATTGTCCACGACGGCCGAATCCTCCTCCCAGGTAGGTGGTATGAACATGAACTTGCTCAGGCTTCAGCCCAGTGATCTGGACTGCCTTCTGAAGCGCCCGGCTCTGTGACTGCATGGGAGCCCAGATGTCACATCGATCGGAACGCACATGCGCGGTGCAGTTCATCGGCTCCATCGTGGCATGGGACAAATAGGGTAAGAAATACTCCGCCTGGATCTGCTTGTGGGCTTGCCCGAGCGCACCCTTGACATCACCGTCGTTGCGTGCAGAGATCCCCTGCTTGTCCAAGCCCTCCCTCAGCGCCCTGTCGACAATCTTCGTACTCAGATTGGGTTGAATCCCCTGACCCCACTCAACGTTGAGCGCTTCTCGTCCCTTCCAGCAGGCGTCGATGGTATCGGCGCAAACCGCAATCCCTCGATCCGTTGCCACCACCTGGCGTACCCCTGCTACTTTCCCTGCAGCCTGTTCATCAAAGGAGACCACTTTGGCCCCGTAAGCGGGTGGACGGGCCAGGACAGCGTAAAGCATATCGGGCAAAAAGGTGTCGGTGCCAAACTGGGCCTGCCCATTGACCTTGGCCGGAATGTCCCGGCGCGGCACCGATGTACCCATAAGTTTGAATTCACTCTCTTGCTTGAGTTTCGGGTTCTCAGGAACAGGAAGACGGGCTGCTTCTTCACACAACGCCCCGTAGCTGATGACACGGCCAGTTGGCTTGTGGTGAACCTGACTCCGGGAAGTCTCGCATTCGGTGGCTGCCACATTCCATTTCTGGGCAGCGGCCTGCAGGAGCATTTCTCGGCCGGCCGCACCGGCTTTTCGAAGAGGCCCGTACATATTTCTGGTGCTGCTGCTTCCCGCTGTCAGGTGACTGTTCCACACAGGGTCACTGTACTCATCTGTTACGGGAGCCATCTCAATTTGCACCTGATCCCAGTCGGCATCCAGCTCTTCGGCCACAATCATGGGCAGGGTTGTATGAATCCCCTGACCCATTTCCGATTTGGACATGAAAACCGTCACCTTATTATCCGCTGTAATGCTTACCCAGACACTGGGCCGCAAATTCCCAGAAACAATATCCGCCTTTCGGCCCGCGAAAAACCTCAGGCCCGCAGGTGTGGCCGCCACCGCCAGCGTGAGGCCGGCACCGGCTAGAAATTTTCGACGGGTAATGGTATTTTTCATGAGTTTCTCCCTTTTTGCAGGTCCTTCCAAATCTGAGCCTTGGCTATGCGAACAATGGAAGGCATTTCCGGTTCCACCGAAAATTGGGGCTGCCCATCCTCAATCAGCACTTTCCCGTTGATCATAACAGTTTCCACGTTTGCACCAGTGGAAATACAGACCAGCCTACGAAGGGGATTTTCCTCGGACATGAGGCCATTGTGCCGTTTTCCCAGGTTCACGATAATCAGATCAGCGCGGGCACCTTTGTCCAACCGGCCCAGGTCTTGCCGACCCAGAGCCTTAGCGCCGCCAATAGTCGCCATCGCAACCAGATCTTCTTCAACAGAGAAGGTCAAAAATTGCTCATGGCTCTGGGTGAGATATGAGATCCACTTCATTTGCTCGATAAGGTCTAACATTGAACTGTTGGAACCCAAAGCCAAGTTGATTCCTGCCTCTTTTAATGGGAGGTATGAAGAGCGAATAGGAGTTCGATAAAGATTTGAGAATTCATCGTAGACCACACTCGACCCTGATCTTGCCACCGTTTCGAAGTGTCTTGGTTCCCGACCAGCCCCTTGGAACAGAATAAACCGGTTACCTAAAAGGCCGAGTTCCTCCAAGAAGGGCACGACTCTCTTACCATACAGTTGTAAGATTCGTTTTTCTTCGCTTTGGCTGAGAGGATGCATAGCAACGATGCAATCCCTCTCCCTGGCTAACTCTGCAATATGTTTGAGAAAGGGAACAGTGACGTTGCTGACTGCTTCAGGTCCGAGTCCTACCCGGACCAGGCCATCTGTATTGGCATTGTAAGTTCGGACCAGGTCCAGCACTTCTTCCAATTCTCTCTCTGTCTCAGCGATGGAATCCTCTAACCTGATTTCGTTTAGCCGGTGCATTCCGGGCAGGAAAGGCACTGTATAGGTACGTATTCCGATTTTCTTGGCTTGCACTGCCAGCGAACGGGCATGCCGGACATTCAAACTGTTGTCCAAAATGGTCGTGGTACCCGATTTCAGTACTTCTAAGAGAGCCCATTGGTTGAGCGCGTCTATCTGCTCCTGGGAATCCAGTTTTGCCATGTATTTAAACGGCAACCGGATGGAACTGGCATCAGTCCAACCCTTTTCGACCTTACCCCGAATAATGGCTGCACTTGAAGCGCGAGAGTGTGCATCGATCAAGCCAGGCATCACTAAGTGTTGGCTGGATGAGCGAATGATCCTCCCAGCCTCCGCTGGACGAGTATCGGTAATATCACTGATTCGATTACCCTCAATGGTCAGGTAAACGTTCCGCGCCAGCTCATGTTTTCCACCACGGAAAAGGAGTGCGTTGGCAGCCTCCACCGTGATTCGACCCGTCCCGTGACCGCCCTCTTCACCCGCGGAAGCGGTCGAACAGGACACGACGCTAAGAGAGGCCGCAGAGGCGGCGGCCGCCTGCAAAAAACGACGGCGGTTCATGGGGTCCTCCTAGAAAATAGATCAATGGTAAAGGCCACTCTCATCGAACGATCATCTGAATACGTCATCGGGAGCTCACCTCCGCTGCGGGGCCGTCATAGGGCCGGTGGATAAACCTTCCCTGTCCCGACTCGGCCAAAAGCTGTCCGTCGCGAGAGATAATCTGGCCTCTCAGCATGGTGAGTACGGGCCAGCCGGTGAGTGTCATACCCTCGTAGATTGAGTAATCAGCTCGGCCTCCTAACCCAGCAGCAGTGACGGTTTGCTCTTTTTCGAGATCGACGATCACGAGGTCAGCATCGGCCCCCACCTGGAGGGAGCCCTTAGCGGGCCAAAGGCCGAAGATGCGGGCGTTGTTCGCCGAGGAGATCTCGGCGACGCGCTCCAGAGCGAGGCCACGCCTGCGGACGCCCTCGCTGAGAAGAGCGGGGAGGATCAGCGGCAGATTGGGTTGACCAGGCGAGGCTGTCCAAACGCTTCCCTGCTTGCGGTCGCCGAGGCGTGGAGCGTGGTCTGAGCCGATCGTATCCACGGTGCCGTCGGCGATTCCTTCCCATAGGGCCTCGACATCTTCAGGGCCGCGCAGCGGCGGGTTCTGTTTGCCTAGGCTGCCGACCGGCGAATCGT
>JAUXKG010000369.1 GCA_030624355.1 Acidobacteriota bacterium | reverse complement strand
GGCAGGTGGAGTAAGGTATTACGGGCTAGGCGTTTGCCCGAGTCATAGGTGGGGTCGCGCGGCTAGAATATAGGGGCAGGTGGAATCTCATCCCAGATGGGGAGTGGATCAGCCCCATGGCTTGATTCTTAGATCTTCCGGCTGGTCTGTCCAACCTTCATCCTGGGCAACCCACTCCCGTCGTAACTTCAGGTGACCGTTCGTCCGGCTGGCGAATATGTTCTTCAACCATGCTTCGTCATCTCTTTTCGGGTAATCGCTCCGGTAGTGGCTGCCTCGGCTTTCAGTACGCATCAGCGCAGCCTGGACAATGACTTCTGCGACATCCAGAAGGTTTCGGTGCTCAAAGGCAAGAATCAAATCAAAAGGGTCAGCAATTTTGAGGTCGCTCGTCATGCGCTCGCGCTCATCTTCGATAAAGTTGTGGGCGCGGGTTAGGGTATCGGCATCCTTCTCAACAATCAGTGTTTCCCACATCTCTCGCTGCAACCCCTCTTTCAGATCCCTGGGAGACTTCTCCCCCTGAACCTCACGGAAATGACTCAACATCTCCATCACCGGTTCAGCAGCCGACGGCCATAAATTAGGGTTGGGGCGGCTTGCAGCGACCCGGGCAGCAGCAGCACCCGCTCGCCAACCAAACACCTGTGAACTACCCAGCATGGTTCCACCCAGTCGGTCGGCTCCCTGCCACCCTGCCGTCTCTCCTACGGCGAAGAGTCCCGCAATTTTTGATTGAGCGTCGGAGTCGATTCGAATTCCTCCATTGCTGGTATGATGGTGAACCTGGATCTGGAGCAAATCCCGACGAATATTGATTCCCAGTGACTGCATGTACTTCTCGAACATTTCCGGTTCGAACCCTCTATCAGCCTGGGATAAATCCAAAAACACCGCATCGTGAGGAGTCGCTCGGCCTTTGAGAACCTCTCCCTTGATAGCCCGGTCCAGGTGGATGGATGCATCCCGACAACTGACCGGCCAGTGGAGGGCTTTTAGACGAGACACCTCCTCCAGAGAACAGTCATCAGGGAGGTACTCGTGCAAGAAGTCCTTCCCTTATATATTCACCAGACGGTATGGCTATTCCATTTCGTAAAGCATCACCATGGCCTGGGTAGGCCAGGTGGTGGCCAGACCCTGCTGCATGAACTCCATGTTGAAGAGATCTGCACCCGCCCGCAGTGCCATAGCATAGCCGTCACCCGTGTTTCCTGGAGGGTTTAAATTGTATTGAAAGAGCTGGCCAATACCGCCTGTCGCCAGAATGACAGAGCCCACCTCGATTCCAAAGGGCTCGCCTTGTCGTCGATACCTACAGCTCCTACACAGCGGCCGTTCTCGACAACCAGCTCCACCAGGTTGGCATGTTCCAACACCTGGGTCTTGGTTTCCTCAATGACTGCCTTCTGGATGGCAACAATACTGTTTGTTTTCCCCGCCTCCGGATTCGCTTCCATCAGGGCAAGTGCCCTGCTCTTAAAACGCATCCCCATTTCGTTGAGTCGCTTAATCGCGTCGCTGACTTCCTCCACAAAAATCCGGCACAAAGAACGATCAGCCATGCCTAATCCCGCTTGCACCATATCGCGCAGGACCATATCGGGAGGGTTGAAGAAGCCGCCTTTGGGCCCAACCGTCCGAATCGTCCAGAAATCAGCCATGGGATGCGAGGTCGCACCCGCTCCACGTTTGCCCGGCACGCCGAAACGCCCTTTCACGGCCAGCATCGTACGTGCTCCCGATTCGTGTGCACTAATGGCGGAGGCCGTGGCGGCTCCGCCGCCACCGACGATCAGCACATCGGTTTCGTATCGCTTCATCGGTTCAACTCAAGGGGAAAGAAACTTATCCTTGTCCCAGCAACTCGGAAAGGTCGATCGAATCAAGGATATTTTTGGGTACCACGTTGCGGTGAATCAGCCGCCGTGGAGAGAGAGGGCGAGTCGCATCAATGCCCACCTTGGAAGTCTGTCCGTCCGAAGATTCGCAGGACGGATCCAACTGAGTTCCCGGTTGATCGGTGAAAATGAATACATCACGATCGGGCTGGACTTGCAGAGCTACCGATGTCAGCACCTCTCGCAGGTCACCCATGTTAGTGCCGGAATCCAAAACAATAACCAGCTTGGTGTAGATATCACCTTTGAGTAAAGCCTCGATAACCGATCGGGGCTGAGAATCATCACTTTTGTCCAGTGTGACCACCAGTGAGAGTGGAGCGACCATCTTGACCTTCTGAACGGCAGGAACGCATTGGCGAGCAAGGCCTAATAAGTGGTGCTCCAACGAAGGTACGGGCAGGACCAGGTGTTCCCTGTGCCCACTGGTAATGTCCTGAAAGATAGGATTTCGACGATAGGTCATGGCCTGAACGTCGAAGACCGGGGTAGATAACGCTCCTATGGAATAGCCGGTGAACTCCCCAAACGGGCCCTCTTCAATGCGCTTCTGCGACGGCACGACGCCTTCCAGAACGAACTCGGCCGCCGCCGGCACTTGCAGGCTTGCTTGGGTCACACACTCCACCACATCCAAAGGCTCGCCCTGCAGCCCCCCGATAATTTCGTATTCTTCTATTTCCTGCGGTCCAGAAAACAGTGCCCCCAGTGACCACACGGGATGCGCTCCAATAAACGCCGCTATAGGCATGGGCTGATCCGTTCTTTCATACTTTTGGTAAATCGAGTGCAGGTGTTTGCCCGGCTCCATGTAAATGGCCGTTGTGTTCCTTCCAGAGATCATCAGCCGATGGTAGCTCAGATTGGATTCTCCGGAGTCGGGATCACGGGCAACAACGATGGCAGCGGTGATGTAAGGATGGGGCGTGTCCTGCTCGTGATAGACCAGGTGGGGGAGAATATTCAGATCCAGTTGGTCACTCTCGACTACGATCTCCTGGACCGGAGCAGGGGTTGTCATACGTGGCTTGATGAGAGAATTGCAGGCCTGTGCGTAACGCTCACGAATGTCACCAGGCTTGCAACCCAACGCCAATGCCAGACGGTTGAGCGATCCGCACACGTTGGATACCAGTGGGAACTCGCACCCCGCCAAGTGATGAAAGAAAAGCAAAGGAGACCGGTAGCCATGCTCCAGCTTTGCCAGTATGGCCGCGGTCTCGTACCGGGGTGCTACCTCCCGGTGGACATCGACGATCTCACCAGGGTACTCCCTGCGGACGGCTTCAATGAAACTTCGCAGGTCTTGCGACACCTTGTTCACTCCCGGTTGTTTCCATCTGACCTTGATCAGGCAGGGATCCCAGGGAAACCGCCAATTTTGACCGGTCTATCTTTCCCGAGGGAGTCCGCGGAAGCTCGTCGACAAAACAGATTTCCCGGGGCACACGCACGAAGGGAAGAAACTGCCGGCAAAGCTTGCGGACTTCCTCAGCCGTCAGGTGGGCTCCCGGATTCTTGACGATGCCGGCCACAACGCACTCGCCAAACAGCGGGTCAGCCAGCCCAAGGACTGCACACTCCAACACTTGTGGATGGGTATGAATGATGTCCTCGATCTCGGCCGGAAAAATTCTCTCTCCCGCGCTTTTGATCATTTCCGATTTCCGACCTGCCAGATAGAGG
>JAUXKG010000076.1 GCA_030624355.1 Acidobacteriota bacterium | reverse complement strand
TGTTGGGTCTGGTCGGCCGGATCGTGGTGGGTCGGCCTGGTGGTCCGGCTGAAAGGCCTCTGGGCTACGGAGGTCGGGAGGGACGGGCCCCCACTTTCCCCACTGCCAAGGAAGTGCTGGAGCTTGTAAGTTCGCAGGACGTCGTAGAGAAGAAGCTCATCCGTTATCCGACGCGGAGATTCGGGCGGCGCTTCCCCTATTGAAGGGCTTCAGTTCGGCGGTGTCGAAGAATTGAAGGTTACTTCCTCTCTTGATAGCCCGGATTATTCATAGGTTCCTGTCACGAAGTGGTGTCGCCTTCATCTGAGCGCAGTGAAGAAAGCGCCGCGATGACAAGGCGTGCACAACACAGTCAGCGCGGATGATTTCACCACTGCAGTAGAGAATTTATGAATAATCCGGGATAGATCCCATGTTCACTGAAGAACAAACAACGTTGTTGCTGGAGATGCAGCGGGCCGACATCGTCATGGTCCGCAGGGAAACCATCCAGGCCCAGTATGGCTTGGGTTCTCCCATCTACCTGGATTTACGGGACAAACTCTATAGGCGAGCCGACCTGATTTGGAGCATTGGTGGTGAATTTGTTCGCAAGATAAGAGAGTTGTCCCCGTCCAGTCCATCTGAACAGGGAGTCGTAGGGGTGCCTGACACGGCTACCCCTCTGGCTGTGGCCAGTGCGCTGTATGCCTGGAAGGAGCAAACGCTTCCTTCTTTTCGCTACATCCTGCTGCGCAAGGAGGAGAAAACCTATCCATCCGGTACCTCCTCTTATGTTATCGGGGGCCGGGATTCGGGTGATTGCGAATGCAATTTGATTGACGACGTGGTCGCCTCAGGTTTGAGTAAATGGAAGGCCTTGGAAAAACTCAGGAGTGAGGGAATTGAAGTTACCCGGATCATAGTTTTTCTGGACCGTCAGCAGGGAGGAGCCGAGTTGCTGGTCGCGGAAGGATATGAGGTCCACTCGATTTTCAAGCTGTTGGATGTGATGGATCTTTACCTGCAGGAAGGAGTGATCGACCGGGATCAACATCAGAGGGTGTCGGATTTCATCCAGACCCACCAATTTGAGGAGCCCCTCTGGGCTTGACTCTCGCTATGATTTGATCATAGGCCCGGCGAAGGAAGGTGTGAATCAGACTCCTTTTGTAGTCGATGCCCCCTTCCGCATCGTCTACCAACTCGGCCTGGTCGGCCAGCACATCAGCTGCTTGATCCAGTTTCCCCTCTACCGCCGAGGGTTCTCCAATCAGCAGAGCTTCCGCCTCGCTGGAGCGCTGGGGAAAGGGACTCACACAGCCGACCGCAACGCGAGCCGAGGTAATTTCACTGCCTCCATCGGGGATCTCCAGTAGCAGAGCCAGTCCCAGAGTCGGGCGTTCATGGACCTGAAACTTGGTGTAGGCGGTTCGCTGATGGGGCTGAAGAAGCGGTATCCGAATCCGGGTCAGTAGCTCGTCCTCTTTTAAAGAGGTCTCGTAAGCGCCAATCACAAACTCCCCGATGGGGATTTCACGTTTGTCCCGAGTGGATTGCAGAACAACGGAGCTGTCGAGCACGTTGAGGAGCGTGGCAGGATCGGAATGGGGTTCGGCAAAACTGAGATTACCTCCAATGGTACCGCTCGCTCGGACTCGAACATTGGCCACCCTGGATTCCATCTCGGCCATCACCGGCAGGTGCGACCGAACCAGTTCGGAGCGCTCCAGTTGATAGTGAGTCGTGGTTGCTCCGATCTCAAGATGATCGTCAGTCACCTCGATGCTGTTCAACCGGGGGATCTTCTTGATGTCCACCAGATGCGGATAGTGCAGCACGTCAAATTTCATGGCCAGCAGAAGCTCGGTTCCGCCCGCATAGGCACTGGCCTCATCACCCAGTTCCCTGAGGGTGTCTGAAGCTTGGGCCAGGTCGGCGGGTTGATGGATCTCAAAAGGCCGCAACGGCATCATAGGCGTTCTCTGAAATTCCTCACTGCAGGGCGGGATCAGTGGCAGCCATCTGACCGCCACAGATCTCCCCTGTTTTTGGCGTTAGCGCAATTTGGGCAGGACTTCCTTGCCCAGCAGTTCTATGCCGTCAAACCAGGTGTCATAGCGAAAGCGAAGATCAAAGACCAGTTGGTCGATGCCCACTTCCATAAACTTCTTGGCCTCCCGGACAATATCGTCCGGAGTGCCAAACATGAACGAACCTTCTAGATCCTCCGGCTCGGAAAAGGTGCCCGACTCCGGCTTGACCCAGAACTTCTGCTTGTTGCCATTGGCCAGAAGACCTTCCACGTTTACGGGTTCCAGGGCGGCTTCCCGGGTCTGATCGATACTGGTAATGGGGATGCACCCTTCGAGCACTCTCGGCCGGCCCTGTTCTTCAGCACTCGCTCGCATCTTCTCGACCCGCTTCTTGTAGGTGGGCAGTGTGATGCGCCCCGGCATCCATCCCTCGCAGTATTTCAGGGCCCGACGGCAGGAAGCGGGTGTTCCTCCGGCATACCAGATGCGCTGCGGGGAGGGAGGGGAGGGACTCAGGCCGCAGTCCTCAAACTTATAGAATTTCCCTTCGAAGGAGATGCTGGGCTCGGACCAGAGCTTGCGTATGATTTCCAACTGTTCCGGCACCAGTTCCTTGCGTTCCCACTCTCCCATTCCGAGGGCATCAAACTCGTGTTGAAAGTTGCCCAGGCCGAATCCCCATTCACAGCGATCACCCACCAGATTGAGGAGTCCATTCATCATGCTTGCCAGTAGTAGCGGGTGGCGATGGGGAATGAGTGAACCGGTTCCCAGCTTGATCTTGGAAGTGGCCCCGCCCACGGCCGCCAGGACAATGAACGGATCGTAGAAGGTGTTGTTGGTTCCCTCCATGCCGTGGGGATGAAAGATTAAATGGTCGCGCGCCCACACTGAATCGAAACCCAGCTCTTCAGCTCGTTTGGATCCTTCCAGGATGTTCTCGGCACTCGCGTACTGGCCAAAATGGGGTAAGAGTAGTCCAAATTCTGTCGCCATAGTAATTTACCTCTTTGATTAGCTGTTGATAGGCTTGGTCAGCTTTCCATAGCCGGGCTTCCCAACGACCTTTCCGTTTTTGTAAACAAACTGTCCTCGTACCAGGGTGTGGATCGGTACGCCGCGGAGCTTTCTCCCGGCAAAGGGAGTCCATCCGCACTTGCTCAATACACTCTTATGGGTGATAGTAGTCTTCTTGTCGGGATCCACCGCCACGATGTCGGCATGGGAGCCGATCCGGATAACGCCCTTCTGAGGATAGAGCCTGAAAATCCTGGCCGGTTCGCTGGCGGTCAACTCCACCAGACGTTGGACGGTCATGGTGCCTTCATGGATGTCATTCAGAAGCAGCGATAGGTAGTACTGGGCCGAAGGGGTTCCCGTGTGTGCTTTCCACCCGTCCTTCCAGCCGCGTTCCTTTTCCGCCTTGGTGTGGGGGGCATGGTCGGTCGCGATTACGTCAACCGTCCCGTCCAGAATGGCCCGGCGCACCGCATCCGAGTGGTGAGGGGGGACATAGTAGGAGAGGGCATAGGAACCCAGCCGCTCGACTGTCTTCCAGTCGTTACTCAGCCACAGGGCCCAGGGGTTGACCTCTGCGGTCACCTTTCTTCCTTCATCCTTGGCCTGTTTCAGCATCTCCAGACTCCTCTCGGTCTGCATGTGCAGGAGATGCAGGTGAACGCCGGTAGCTCGCTGCAGGTTTAGAAGGACGCCAACGGCCGTGTCCCACATCGCGCCGTCATAGGCGGAGTAGGCCTTGGCGTAGGCTCGATAGTCGCGCTGTCCCTTGTCCCAGAATTGCTTCTCGATCACGTCCATCAACTCCTGGTCGTGGGGATGAACCATGATGGGCAGGTTTGTTTTTGCCACCTCCTCAAAGATGGAAAGGATCTTTCCATGATCGTGCACACCGATTCCGGGCATATGGGGATAAGAACGGCCCGTATCGACACCCATGAAGACCTTATAAGACAGAATCCCCATTTTCTTTAACTTTGGAATTTCCTCCAGTTTGGTGGCGGAGGGATTCATGTTGTAATCAATAAGCGACTTCTTGCGGTAGAGCGCGAAGATGTCTTTGAGAATCTTGGCAGTGGTCGGCGGAGGGCTCACGTTGGGCATGCCTACACTCACCGTGACCCCACCCGCAGCACAGGCGCGAGTGGCGGTGATGATGTCCTCCTTGTGGGTAAAGCCGGGCTCACGGTGATGAGAGTGGACGTCGACCAGTCCCGGCAGAAGCCACATACCGGAAACATTGACGGTACGCTTGGCCTTCACCGGCTCTCCGTGGGCAGTAATTGAAGCTATGGTCTCTTTGGCAATACCAATATTGACCGGAAGAAGCTCTCCATCGACAAAGGCTTTTCCGCCTTTCAACAAAAGATCAATTGACAAAATAACACCCCCAAAATTATGACTGTTTGTTTTTTGCTTCCTGAAGCGCCTTCCACACCCGTTCGGGTGTCAGCGGTACTTCGCGAACACGGACGCCGGTGGCCCGATAGAGCGCATTGGCCAAAGAGGCTGGAATCGGATTCAAAGCTCCCTCACCCCCCCCTTTAGCCCCGTAAGGACCGACTCCATCCTGATTCTGTGCCAGGATCAGCTGAATGTCCTTGGGCAGGTCAGAAAACCTGGGTACCCGGTAGTCCATGAGAGAACCGTTGACCAGCTCCTGGCCTTCGTAAATCATTTCCTCATACAGGCCCAGTCCCAGTCCCATGGTGGCTGCTCCCAGGTCCTGTCCTTCCGCCATTGCCGGGTTGATCGCCAATCCCACATCTCCCACCGTCGCTAGTCGCTCTACGGTGATTCGGCCGGTCTGTTGGTCCACCGAAATCTCCACCCCGGAGCATCCGATCTCCCAGAAGGGAGGAAGCTGGGCCAGATCGCCCTGCTGATACAGGTAGCCGCGCCCCACGATGCTGAACCCCGACATCGTGGAGTATTTCTCCAGCACTTGGCCCCAGGAAAGAGTTTCCTCAGCGTATCGAACTCCGCCCACTTCTTCGGTCAATTCGTCCACCGATGTGTCCCACAGTTCCGCAGCCATCTCTAGCATCTGCCCAATAGCGTCCCGACAGGCCTCCACAACCACACGTCCCATCAAGGTCGTACTTCGGCTGGCACCGGTGGAGCGATCAAAGGGCACGATACCCGTGTCCGAAGCCACCACTCGCACATTGGCAAAATCCACTCCCATCTCCTCCGCCGCAATCTGAGCCATGACCGTGTGTCCTCCCTGTCCCAGTTCGGTGGTTCCGGAGTGAACGGAAACGGAGTCGTCGGTATAGACCTGAACGATGGCGGAAGAGACCGGCTTCGAACCTGCGTCACTGGCTGAGCAACCGACCGCCCTTCCTCGGTTCTCGGGAACAGGATCAGACATGTGCAGCGCCTCAGAAAGCAGGCGCAAGTCGGAGATCAGATCGGCGTCCAGTCCCCGCAGAGCCTCCTTCTGTACCGGACCTGACGATCTTTTCGGGTGAGTCGACTCTCCTGGTCGGGCCAGATTCTTGAGTCGGAACTCAACCGGGTCCAGGCCCGCCTGCTCGGCCAGTTCATCCATTTGCGATTCTGCAGCGAAGCTGACCTGGGTTGCTCCAAATCCCCGAAAGGAGCTGGCCGGGGCACTGTTCGTGTAGACTGCGCAACAGGAGACCTTCACATTGGGAATTCTATAGGGTCCCACCACTCGAACGGCCATCTTGCTGCAGACAAGCGGACTGTTCTCGGCATAGGCTCCGGTGTTCATATAGATCTCGGCCTGGCGGGCCACCAGTTTGCCATTTTCATCGGCGGCAGTCCGCACATGCACCTGAGCACTGTCGCAGCGGGTGGTCAGCATCGCTTCGTTGACACTCAGCTGCAGCTTTACAGGTCGCTTGACGTGTCGGGAACAGGCGGCTGTGAGCGGCTCAATTTTGGTGTACGATTTACTTCCGTACCCGCCTCCCACGTAGGGAACGATTACACGGACCTGATTCAAAAAAACACCGAACACCGATGCCAGATCATGGCGGACGATAAAGGGATGCTGGGCGCAGGTGTAAACCGTGACCCCGTTCTGGTTGACGTCGGCCACACAGGTATAAGGCTCCATGGCGTAGGCGTAGGCCATGGGGTAGGAAAACTCCTGGTCCTCAACGAACTTTGCTTCTGAAAAGGCAGACTCCACATCCCCCCACTCCTGGTGGACTTCCTGGCATATGTTGTTGGCTTCTGCACTGTGTTTGCCTTCGAAGCCACGGAATCTTCCCGCCGCATAGGTCTCGTCATGAATCTTCAGGCTGTTGGGATCAAGAGCTTCCTGAACATCCATGACGGGAGTCAATTCCTCATACTCGACTAGAACGTCATCGAGTGCTGCATGGGCGATTCCCTCGCTGAGCGCCATGACGGCGGCTACCGGCTCACCGGCAAAGCGGACTTTGCCGATGGCCAGCAAGGGATGGTCCTTGACTGCGTGTCCGTAGTAGGGGTCCAGCCCTTCCAGATCATCGGCCGTCAAGACCCCGATGACGCCTTTCCGACGACAGGCCTCGGAGACATCGATCGACTGAATGCGCGCATGGGCGTAAGGGCTGCGCAGAATCTTGGCATAGACCATTCCGGGCAAAAACACGTCCCCGCTGTACACGGCTTGGCCGGTGACCTTGGCTATTCCGTCCACTCGAGGAACTGAATGATTGACAACTCGAAAGTCACCGGGGTTCTTCATGATTGTTCCGGAGCCGCTTTTCCCATCGTTCTTGCCGCTCGTTTGATGGCTCGGACGATGGGTAGATAGCCGGTACAACGACAAATATTTCCATCCATGTGGTGAATCAGATCTTCTTCGCTGACCGTTTCATTCTCGTCCAGCAGCGACTTGGCCGACATGATCATTCCCGGCGTGCAGAAGGCACATTGAAAGGCGAACTCATCAATGAAGGCCTGCTGCAGCGGGTGAAGCTGGCCTTCGGGGGAGGCCAGTCCTTCAATGGTTTCGACCCGCCGGTCGTGGGCTTCGTAGGCCAGGCACGTGCAGGAGCTGACCGGCAGTCCATCGACCAGAACGGTACAGGCCCCGCAGACCTGGACATCGCACGAAACCTTCAGACCGGTCAGTCGGCACTCATCACGCAGCACCTGTGCCAGGGTCTCCTGCGGCTCGATTTCAAGTTCTGTCTTGTTACCATTCAGAAGAAATTCTATTTTCATGATCACATCTTGCCTGCCAGCACACCCTGGTCACTCAGATGAAAACTGCTGTTCGATGCGTCGAGCGAATTCGGAGAAGTGCTGATCCGTTCGACGGCGTATCGGTGAAGCACCCAGACTGGCCAATCTACCCAGTACTTCTATGTTGGCGGAAAACTCCACTTGAGTCTTGTCGTTTTCCAGCTGAGACAGTTCGGCCTGAAGGTTGCCCTTCAATCGGTTCTTTCCACCTCTGTCGAAGCCAGTCAACTGTGCCTCCAGTAGTTGATCTGTCACCATCTGAACCAGTTTGATTTCTACAGTCATTTCAATCTTGAAGGGTCCAACCTTATCCACCAGACGGGCGATATATTTCTCCTGGTCACCTTCCTTTTCAACTTGAATGTCGGTGACTCCCGGTACCAGACGTGCGAACCGATCGACATCCCGAAACAAGGTCCAAACATTCTGTACAGGGGTATCCAGTTGGAGGCTTTTGTTTACCGTGACTTGCATCTTTTTCTCCGGGGCAAGTCTACGTATTTAACACCTTGAAGGGTACCGCGTCAATCGACATTGAAGACATGGGGCCGGATGGGCCTGATGCCTTGTTGATCAAGTTGTAGCGGCCCGGCCATCTCCCTCTGAATTTGGGGGGGGAAGTCAGTCTCCTGGAGGGTCGTGGATGAGTCCGGTGCCCTCGAGCATCGCCTCGTGTCATGAGGTTAGACAACCCTGTTGAGCGTGTACTATAGTGTTGGCCTTTGTTGATGGGCCGCAAATATTTGATGGTTGGAAGCTACTGTTTGGCGGGTGAAATCCCGGGCCGAGACATCCCACGCTTCTTCTCCCCCCAGACTCAGTGACTGCAGGCTCCGGATCAGATTGGATAGAAGGAGGAACCTTTGATGGAATTTCCCGAGAGTGAATACCAGCAGAGAGTGGAACGAGCCCAGGCCTTAATGGCTGAAGCCGACCTGGATGCCCTGATGGTGACCGGTGATTTTTTGTATTCGGCCAATTACCGCTATTTCAGCGGCCATCTGCCCAGGGACTACCAGGCCAATTCGGCCCGGCCCCACATCTTTCTGCTCACCCGGGAAGGGGCCACTGCCATCTCGGTGATTTTCTTCAGCGAGTCCAGCGCCCGGGAATGCTGGGTCAAGGAGATCCATGTCTATGCCCAGCCTTTTCGGCACATCGATGCCCTGACCCTGTTTCAGAGGCTGGGTGTCTCCAGCGGGCGAGTGGGTGTTGAACTGGGACTGGACATGCGTTTGATGATGCCGGTGGGAGAGTATGAAAAACTCAAGGACGAGTTACCCGACATTGAGTGGGTGGATGCGGCTCCCCTGCTGTGGGGGATGCGCATGATCAAGAGCTCGGCTGAGGTGGAATGTATCAGGAAGGCCGACCAGATCAACAGCAAGGGCCTGGCCAAGGCCTTTGGCCGTGCTCAGATCGGC
>JAUXKG010000208.1 GCA_030624355.1 Acidobacteriota bacterium | reverse complement strand
GAGAGCGGCAATGCTGCGATCCGGCAGATCGACTGTCCCATCCATGAGGGAAGCGAAGACTGCATCGAGGTTGGAATGAGCTACGATCAGGAGGGCGTCCACCTGAGGAGGATCGAAATGATCTTTGTTGGCCTCCAGCAAAAGCTCCTCACCACGGCGACGATAGACGAACTTGAAGGGCCCGCGTCCCACCGGGGTTGGGTTGTCCCACTTGGCTGGCGAATCGACACCTTCGCGATTTGCGACATTCTCCCAGATATGCTGCGGCAAGATGTAGACCAGAGAGAAGGTGGTGAAGAACAGAGGGGCGAAGGGCTTCAGCAGCTTGAAACGAATAACGCTCCCATCCACGATCTCCACCCTGTCAACCGGCGACAGGGCCGCCGGGAAAAAGCCCGCCGTACCATGCTCCTTTATGAAATCGAAGCTGAACTTAACATCTCGGACCGTCACCGGCTCGCCATCATGGAATCTCATCCCTTCTCGCAAGGTGACCTCCACCGTGGTGTCGTCAACCACCTTCCAATCACGGGCCGCCCAGGGCACTGGTGTGCCCTGGGGACCGATGCGGGCCAGCGTGTCGTAGGTCCACTGCAACGGCTCGAATGCGGGACCCAGAGCCAGAGGGTTCAGGGTTCCCATGTCGGTGGCCCAGCCGGCCTTCAAAGTCCGGTCGCCCGTCTTGGGCTTCACTCGGATCATGTTCCACAGGTTCCAGAGACCCCGTCCCACCACCGGAGTCCAGCCTTCGAAATCGGCTTGATTGTAGGCCAGGACCTCCCGTCTGTGGAAAAGGGTCATCATAGGGATGTCGCGGGCCAGGATCTCCTGTGCCTGGTAAACCAGATCCCGCCGGGCTTCCTGGTCCAGGGTGGCGCGCTGAGCCTCCACCACGGCATCGTACTCCGGATTGCAGTAACCCAGGATGTTGGGGCCGTGGTTCTGAATTCCGGAACAATGGAAGGGTCGAAACAGAAACTCGTCCGGATCAAGTCTCTGGGGTCTTCCCACATAGCCCGACACGTAGGCATCCCAATCAAAAGGCTGGGAAGAGACTTCAGCCAAAAGGGTGAATAGATCGGGAAAGCCTCGCAAGTCCACGTCGAACCCCAAATCCTGCCAGACATTGGCCATCAACAGGACCGCCTCCCAGCGTCGCGTATCGTAGCTGGCCGTCGGCGCCAGCAGCTTGATCTTGGGCACCCGAGTGGCGGGATCCGGGGATTCGCTCTCCGGCCCGCTGCGGCTCCCGACCGGTCCCGATTCCGGGGCTGTCGGGCCACAGGACAGCAGGACCAACCCCATCAGTGTGATCAGTACGAACACGCTACCGATGACTCTCACACTGATTCTTTTGTTCCATCCAGGTCCCTTTGCGGCAGCCGACACAGGCGGGCGGCCTTCGGGAGCCTCCATTAAAGCATTCTCCCAGTTCATTCCATCAACCCAGCGACTCGATCAACTTGGCCATGTTCGACTCCTGTTCCGCATTCAAAATTCGTTCAGCCACTTGGCCAGCCTGCTGCTCACTCAGCATAGACCCCGTCAGGTTGGCGAACTTTGCCTTCAGTTCCTCATCATTCAGGGGACGGGGAACCGTCCCGCGTGCTTGCTCACAAACCGCCTCTGGCTGCTCTCCTGTAGAGGTTGTCAACTTGACGCGAGCCCCATTATGGGCGGGAAATTTCTCTTCAAAGGCTGGTTCGATCGTCACTTCGATTCGCTGAGCCAGCCTCAACACCTCCGGGTGATGCAAGCCGGAGACAGAAAACGCCTCCGGAGTAAGGGCTCCGTGGTAGAGCAGCGCCGCCAGACAGAAGGGGGTACTGAACTGAGCTTCCGACTGGGAAGCCGGTGCCGGGATGAAATGATGGCTGTCGCCCAGTAGGCCCACACCGGCAACCTGGATTCGCTCCACCATTCGCCAGTCGATTTCATCAGCGGCCATCAGTTCGGAGAGCGCATCCAGAGCCGGATGTAGAAACCTGCAGGCTGGATACGGCTTGAATTCCACCTGCTCGATGGAGAAAAAATCGCCCAGACGATCAGCAGGATCAGTCAGACTCAGATGGGGTGGTCGCTTCTGCTCCCAAAGCAGCAATTCGCCATCCAGAGCCCTTCTTTGCCCACTCATTCCCTGGCGGGCCAGCAGGGCAGCACGCAGACCGGCCTGGGCCGCCCAACCCCAGGCAGACTTAAGGATGGGCCGCACGGCTTCCCCCTCTACCGGCCTCTCCCGAACCCTGGGGATCGGTGCGGTAGCCGACGCGATACCCATAGCGTTGTGCATTTGCTCACTCCCCAATCCCAACAAACTCCCGGCCGCTAGCGTGGAACCAAATGTCTGCAGTGTCGCCGTGTCCCAAACACGTGTGTAGCGCCCGCCGGCAGGATGCCAAAACCAGCCCAGGCGACAGCAGACGTCATAACCGACCACCGCTGCCGTCAACAGTTGGCGGCCACTGCTGGCAAGCATTTCAGCGGTGGCTATAGCGGCTGCCAAGACGGAGGCTCCCGGGTGACCTTGAAGGGTGTCGTCAAAATCCAGCGCGTTGGCAGTGGTTCCGTTGGCCAGGGCAGCGGCAGCGGCAGGAACCTTGGGTCCCCGGCAGCCAATTAGCGTCGACTCCGGCGTACCGCCCTCATTCTTCACCAGATCGATTACCATGCGCCCCAGGTCGGTCTGCGTCCCGCCCGTCGAGCAGCCCAAATGATCCAGAAGACATCGACTAGCGGCCCTCCGGACCGGTTCGGGCAAATCCGAGTAGGTGGTCTCCAGGGAGTAAGCAACAAAGGCCTCCGTCAAGGACATCCCGTTTTACTTTCCTGACCGCTTGGTCAGCACTTGAGCTCCGCCAATGGCTGCCCTGCCCACCGCAACCTGTTTACTCTTCGCTGCGCAGCACACCCCCACGGGCCGCATTGGACTTCTCTCCTTCCACAATCTTTATGATGACTGCTTCAGGTGGAACGTTCAGGGCTTCCACAATGGCCTTGGTGACCCCTTGGATCATAGAGCGCTTCGGATCGAGGGAGCGCCCCGTCCACATCTCGATTTTGACTGTCGGCATTACAAACCTCCTCTTTTCTTAGTGCCTCGTTTCATACCTACGATGAGGTTCGTCGATGGCCCGGACTGTGGGTCATCCGGATCACACCGGCACGATGTGCAGATCCTTGGGAAACAGGCTGAGAACCTCATGTCCTTCCTCAGTCACCACCACCACATCTTCCAAAGCAAAATTGCCTACCTTGCCGTCGGGCCGGTCCCAGAAAACAGGCTCCACAGTCAGGACCATTCCGGGCCGAACGACCAGCTCTGAACCCCTCGCCATAGAGGGAGGCTCATGCATATCCAGACCTACTCCGTGCCCCAGTCTTTCGAATGTCACATAGTCGGCCAGACCGTGAGCCACCAGGACATCGTTACAGGCACTAAAGATGTCGTGAGCCGTGACCCCCGGGGCCAGCTTGTCCACACCTGCCTGCTGCGATTCCAGTGTGGCATCGAAGAAGCGCCGCTGTTCCTTGGTGGGTTCTCCTATGGAGGACATACGCATGAAGTCTGCCCAGTAATCTTTGTAGACCGCCCCCGAGTCGACGACAACCAGTTCCCCGGCCACCATCGGTTTGTCGAAGGCCAGCACATTGGCCATTCGGTACTTGCGGGGACCCGAGCGAACCATCATGAATCCGGGCCGCTCATCGGTGTGGCGCGCCATTTCGGCGAACATGATTCCCGCCAATTCCTTCTCCCTCATCCCTGGCCGAAGAGCCGAAAAACCCTTCTCAAATGCACTGGTAGTTGCGGCACAGGCTTTGCGCAAGGCCTCAATCTCCAGAGGTGACTTAATCATCCTCAACTCCCAAATAAGCTCCGAACCGTCCACCAGTTTCGCTTCCGGCAACCCCTCTACCAGCTTACTGTAGTCCTCTTGTGACATTCCCATTCGCTGTCCATAGCCCTGCTCCAGTCCCAGCGTCCCGGTCGCCAGGCCCAGATCCTGAAACACCTGAAAGGCCCCAGCAATGGGATCATCGCTGGCCCCCTCCATCCACCCGCCCCAGGGGCGGAGTTCATCCACCCACGAGCTCTCCCGGGCTACGTAGTACAGTGACTCCGCCAGCACCATATGGACTGGACAGGATGGATCTCGGGGTACGACAACGATCAAAGGGCGATGTTTGGAATCCCACCCGATAGTCTGAATTCCTGCGAAGTAGACCACATTCTCCTTGGAGGTCAACACCAAGGCATCGATTCCACTCTCCTCCATTAGATGCCGGGCCTTGGCGACTCGATCCTCGTACTCGCTGACTGGAAACGGTGAAAACTCTGGATGACCCACGTTAATCCTCCTTAGCCCCGATATACTCCGTGCTGCAGAAAGTATCCTATCTCGTCCGCTGACAACCCTGCCAGACCGAGTTTTTCCACGGTTCGTCCTTGGGCATAAAAATCGGTCTCCTCCACCACACTCAGCAGCGTGTTGATGCCATCCGATACCGGGGTAGGAACACCCAGCAGCGTTCCCAAGGAGGAAAACAGGACGGTCCCGTAAGGGACATCTTCCGTGACATATCGTTTCCAGATTCGGTCTTTTATCCCAAAGTTCTCACCTGGCTCTCGATAGATGGCCGGGCTGGAGCCCAGTTCAATATAGAGATCGTCAATGGAGATCGGCTCCAGACCCAGCGCCGCCTGCAGAGCCATTTTTTCCGCGTCAAGCGCATCCATGCACCGCAACGCCCCGTCCGTCATCCCTTCGCTCATCAGAGAGAGCAATCCATTTGCCCTTTCGGCAGCCGCGTAATTGAGAAGCATGGGGGCTGGGTGGATAATGAAGTTTTCGTTGTTGATGCCCGTGTCGAGCACATTGGGTGAGGGTCGAAATTGGAGAATCTCCCCTATCGCGTCATAAAGCCGCTGGTTGTTTTTGGCGGGGAAGGCTGCCACTCGAGTGTGCCAGGGGAACTTGATGAGGACTTTTGCCGGCCCGATCGTACGAGCCGACTGCGGTAAGGTCACAGTCTCTCCCAGCAGAACATCGTCGATCACATCGATTCCCTGCTGCCGAAACACTGGAAAAGCCTCTAGAGAACCGGCTGAACCGGAGGCGTACAGGAACACCCCACCCGATTTCAGAAAGGGTGCGGCCAGCTCAGCCATCTGGCGTTGTCCATTTGCCGGAGTAAAGGAGAACACCAATTGGCGCTCGGCCAGGGCTTCCTCGATGTCTGTCGTGATCTTCCGGATGGGGACAAATCCCTCGCCCAGGTCTCCCTCTATGGTGACCCCACCGAGCTGGGAGATTTCTG
>JAUXKG010000380.1 GCA_030624355.1 Acidobacteriota bacterium | reverse complement strand
GTATCGCCATTGAAATCCCCCACTGCCACTGATCTTGGCAGGTCTCCGGCGGCAAAACTCCTCGGGCCCGAGAAGGTCCCCGACGCATCACCCATCAAAATGGAAACGTCAAAATTCGTTGCTACGGCCAGGTCACGGATCCCGTCCCCGTCGAAGTCTCCAACCGCAACACCTACCGCACTACCTGCGAGCGCCAGGGGGGTTACCCCTGAGAAGGTGCCGCTTCCTGAACTTGTAGCCATAAAACGGAGGGCCGACCCGTCTCCTCCAATCAGGAGAAGGTCATCATTTTGTTCAATCAGCCGGTCCACTCCCTCAAGAGTCCAGCCTGCACCAGCGAAACTATCTTGTCCATTGTGAACCAGAACACGCCCTGAGAGGACGTTCGAAATGGAAGACCGGTTGTAGTTCCCGGAGATCGTCAGTCGGTAGGGGTAAATCCCCGTCTGAAGCGAACTCGCATCAAACTGTACGGCCTGTCTTACCTCAAGGCCCGAGCTTAAGCCACGGGTATCGGTGAAAGCCTCTACTGCCTGATCCACTCCCCCTACTGTTAGCCGGGATGAGACCGTAGTGGGCACGGCGGCTCGTGCTACCACTCCCGCATGAGCGCTAATGACGGGTTGAGGGTCTGCCCGGGAGCTGTTGTAGATTAACCTCAGCCCCCTTGATTTCCCCAGGGAACGGTAGGTTGCCAGGCCATGTTCGATTCGGAGATTTCCCGAACTCACCGCGGTTCGCGACCCGCCCGGACAATCGGTGCATTTGCTCTGATCTTGATTGCTAGAGTTGTTCTCGCTACTGGCTGCGGCCGGGCTTACCGTGGGAGCTTGAGGCAGTAGGAAATGCCAATCCGCTGCATATATTCCACCTGAAATGGTTTCAATGACCGCCCCATCATCGCTGACCCTTCCCCTGCCCACAATGATGAAGCTTCCCGTTTCTGGATCCAGGGACCAAAGGTTGATTTCACTGCCTGGACTCAGGGAATCGATATTGGGAAAGGTGATGGGAGCCGGGGGATCAAACCGAACCCCAACCGGTTGGATGGTGATCAGCAACCCGGGATCCAGCTGATCAGGTAGCGGCGCGGGGGCCAATCCTTCGGGAACCTCGGAAATGGAGAGCTCCCCTGAAAAAAAGCTACCCTGTTCGTTCCTGGCCGAAAACGCAGGAACCTCCATCATGACACCTAACCTACGGTTCTCTACCATCGTGGTTTCAAAGGCCCGAACTTGGGTTAGGCTCGCCTGTTCAATGCGCGGCAAGAAGAAGGGCCGATCAAGGACATTCCTCACCCCTTCCATCAGCTCAATTTCTTCCCGAAAGCCGGAATAGGGTGAACCGTCAGGCGCCGGACGGGCCGTCGATGAATCGATGTCCAGAATCTGACTGCCCGGCGGAATTCCGTTCAAGATAAAGTTTCCATCCCTGTCGCTGGTCGTGGTGAAATCCGTGCCAAAAAAAGAAATGGTGGCTCCTACTATGGGAGTCTCCACCCCCTGGACAAAATCATGGGTATCCAGCACCTTCCCGGCGAGAGCCGTGATGCCACTGGGATCCGCACCAAAAACAGTGATGGAGATGGTCTGAGAATCGATGAGGGCGCCATCGCTAACGATGAAGGTCAGATCAAGAGTCCCGATCTGGGCTTCATTCGGAGTAAAGGTCCAGAGCCCGCTGGCGCCATCCAACTCCATATTCACCGGAAGGGGAAGAGGTAAAGCAACAAAGGCCAGCGAATCGTCGTTGGGATCACTCGCCGTCAGTTGGAGGGTCAAGGTGCTTCCCAGATCAACGGTCTGATCCTCGATCTGCCCCAGGATCGGTGGTTGTGGGGTTACAACCAGCTCAACGGTGAAACGGACTTGAGTAGGTGAAGAAATGTTTCCGGCAAGATCTCGGATGGTGGCCGAAAGAGTGTGCAACCCTTCCAGCAACGGAGTAACCGGAGTACAGGTGGCACTCGTCAAGCCAACATCGCAGTTGATGTCCAGATTGCCGCCATCGACCTGAATCGTGAAGGTCGATGGATCAACACCCGAGCCAGAATCGCCGTAATCGAGCTGTATGTTCGGAAAGTCGGTGTCGACGATCCCATCCTGCGGGGGAGTGACAAGCAAAACTTCCGGGGAAATCGAGTCTACGGAAAAACTCACCTGGACCGGATCGGACAGATTGCCGTTGAGATCCGCAACCGTGGCTGAAAGCTCAATGGAACCTTCAGGTAGAGCCATCATCGGGACGCAAGTAATCTTTTCTCCTTCGTCATCCACAACGCAGTCAAAGGACCAATCCTCTCCATTCACTTCGATATCCAGAGTGGACGGGTCCACACCTTCGCCTATGTCGGCAAGGGTCAGCATGAAGACCGGTCGGTTGTTGTTGGTCAGCCCATTGGAAGTAGGAGCGATCAAGGCAATCTGAGGAGGTATCACATCCACGTAAAGCGCCAAATCCCGAATTCGTCCCTGCTTATTGGTGGAGCCCTTGGATTTTTTCTTGCCGGTCTTAAGGACCTTCCCGCCTGCACTCACCTGACCCACTTCCTCTTTGCTAGCTACCCACACCGAAGCATCCAACGGGTCAGCAACCAGGGCAAGGATCTCCTTGCCCTTCTTCCCGAATGGCTTCACTTCGAAAAGGAACTCTCCAAGGGCGCCGATCCGAGCCAACGTTCTGCCACGGGCCACCCAGGCTCCCCCTCGATGATCTGTGACGACCTGAGTCAATTTCTTGGTTTTGGTTTCAAAAATGAGTTGCCCCGTAATGTCCAGGCGACTCAGCCCATTTCTTCCCACCACCCAGATGTCTCCAGAGTCAGAATCGATATCGATGTATTCCACACGAACTTTTCTACCCAGCTCAATGAAATGAATCAGGGTGCCTGTCTCGTCATAGCACAACAATGCTCCGGGAGTAGCCACCCACAGAATAGAAGTCAGCTCATCCAGAGCCATGGCCTTTCCCGTATCGGGCAGACTCAAGGTCCTGATCCGATTGGCCTCGGAATCGAACTGATGTAGAAATCCCTTCAGGCCAAGCCACACTGTTCCCGTGTTGGAATTTACCTGCACACCAAAGGGTTTATTGCCGTACGGCTTGAAACCGTCCTGTTGGTGATTCTCCGAATCATCGTCTTCGTCATCGTCTTGGTAGCGACCATCTGGCCTGCGATCCTTTTGCTGCTCCCGATTCTCCGGTACGGTAAAGCGGACTTCACCGCCAAAAGTCATGCCGCGCAGCTGGTTCTTGCTGAAAGCCCACACCAAACCTCGGCGGTCATCGATGTCCGCAACTCTCACATCACCTGCATCCGAAATTTCCAATAAGACGCCTGCGTCACTAACGTCCATCTTCAGAAGACCACGGTCTCCGGCCACCCAAAGGGCATCGATCCACTCAGGACCTGTCCGGAGAAATTCTCCATCCTGAGACGTCAGGGCCACACTACTGACCCCCAACACCACCACACACCAAAAAGCCAACCGGTAAGAGCCATTCCTTAACGCTTTC
>JAUXKG010000206.1 GCA_030624355.1 Acidobacteriota bacterium | reverse complement strand
CATGCGGAAAGTGTTGATGAGGGTCGGGCTAATCAGAGAGGTCCACTGCCCACTGATGAACTGGCGCCGGGAGGTGGATTTGTCGTCGGACAGGTCAAAGACGTCGCGTCCTAAGACAGTGGCGTCCTCGATCAGGTAGCTGGCGTTCAGGGAATTATTGAGGTTGATCTGATGATCCACCCGAAGGGTAAACATATCGGCTGAGGTGTCTTTGCCCGGAGCGCTGAAGAACGCGTCAATGTCCGGATTGGAGGTGGGGGAGGTGCCGACAGGAAAATTATTCAGGTAGAACTCTACACCGGGATCGACCGCGATGGTGCCGCTCGCCAATTCACCCCGCCTTGCCGCAGCGCTGGGGACGTTGCTCGCATCGCTCTCCTCACGAAACTGGCGCAAGGCTTCGTAGGAGCCAAAGATGAAGGTCTTGTCCTGGACAATAGCACCCCCTGCGGCCACCCCGTACTGGTGGCGCCGAAAATGAGGAACACCGGCTACCGTGTCACCCGGGTTGATCGCGTTGTCAAAGAAATTCCGGGCGTCCAGTTGGGCGTTGCGATGAAAGTACCAGAGGGAACCATGGATGTCATTGGTCCCGGAGCGCAGCACCGAGCTGACCACACCGCCGGAGCCGCGGCCGTACTCGGTCGAGTAGGTGTTGGTGAGGATCGAAAACTCCCGGATGGCTTCCACCCCCAGGTTGGCCCCGAAAATGGACCCGGGGCTCATGCCGCCCTGGTCATTGATGGTAATTCCATCCAGCTTGAAGAGATTGGAAAAGGGCCGACCGCCGGAGATACTCAGGCTCAGTCCGCTGCCCGTTTGCGGGGAGGTGCTCTTTATCTGACCCCGCATCTGCACGGCTCCCGGCTGCAGAGTCGCTAGTTGCAGGTAATCCCGACCGTTGAGGGGCAGCTCGCGAATCTTCACCTCATCGACCAGTGACTGCATGCTGACACTGGTGGTCTGCACCAGTTCGGCACCGCCCATGACCGTGACCTCCTCGGACACGTCGCCGATTTCCAGCGTGAGGTTTATGACGAAGTCCTGATCGATCGTCACATGGACGTCGGTGCGAACTGCCGTCTTGAAGCCTGTTATGGAGGCCGAGACCCGGTAGATCCCGGGGTTGAGGCTGCGAGCGGTGTAGCGGCCCACGTCGTTGCTGACCAGGCTTCGCGTCACGCCCGTCTCCACGTTGGTGATCTCTACATCCACCCCGGGGAGTACCGCCTGAGTCGCGTCGGTGACGGTTCCCGTAATAGCCGAGGTCTGGGCCCAGGCGCCGGGCATGGTCAGTAGGACCAGCACCCCCACTACCACGGACCCTGTCAAATTTCTTTTCAGGTTACTCATGTTGTTTCCTCCAATTTCCCTAACTTGACGCAATGAACAATCATGATCCCTGCTGGAAGACGATCTTGCCGCCCACAACAGTCATCACAGGTTTGATCTCCCGCACTTGATCTTCGGGAACACTCATAATGTCCTCGGAGAGCACCACCAAGTCGGCCAGTTTACCTGCCTCGATGGATCCCCGCTCCTTCTCTTCGAAAATTCCGTAAGCAGCGTTGCTGGTGTAAAGGCGGAGAGTATCCTCTCGGCCCAGGGCTTCCTCAGGTTTGGCAACTTCGCCGTCCACGTCTTTTCGAGCCAGGTAGGCCCAGAAACCGATGAAAGGGTTGATAGGCCGGTTGTCTGAACCCGCTTTCAGGTAGGGATGGCCCAGCGCCTGCAGCCAAGTTTTGTTGGGGGCAAAAATACCGCCCATCTCAGGTCCCCACCACTTTTTGAAGGTTTTGCCGATGCTCCAACCCATGGACTGCTGGGTGGAGATAATAACCTTCAGGCGCTCGGCAATCTCTAAATTTTCTTCAGTGGGCATGACTCCGGCATGCTCGAGACTCCAGCGTCTCCCAGCAACCGGATATTCTCGGTCCACCTCGTCCATCACCTCCAGTGCCACGTCCACAGCCGCGTCTCCGGTGACATGGATGGCCACCTGGATACCGTACTTGCCGGCCGCCCGCAGTGCCGACTTCAGACTCTCCCGGTCCCAGAGCAGAATGCCCCGCCAGCCCTTTCCAAAAATATCTTCCAGGTAGGGCTCTCGCATATAAGCCGCTTCCACAAATCCATCCAGGACGATCTTGATGCCATTGATCTTGAGCCAGTCATTCCCGAATCGAGTGGGAGGGCCAAGCGCCCTCATTTCTGCCTCCACCTCGGAGTACGGCTTGTTCAGGAAGACTCTGGCATCGGCCCGGAGCATCGCTGTCCAGCGAACTGTCAACCCTTCGTCACGCCAGAGTTGGCGAAGAACCGCGAACTCCCATTGAGGCATGGCAAGGTTAACCACACTGGTGATCCCCAATGAGTTAAAGACCTCGTTCGCTTTGCGAACAGCATTCAAATTATCTTCCAGGGAATGCCTCGGAATGAGACCTCGAAAGGGGTTCATGGCCGGAAATTCGTAGACGATCCCCGTCAATTCTCCGGTCTTGGGGTCCCTTACGAATTTACCTCCTTCAGGATCCGGGGTACGCTTAGTGACTCCTGCCAGGCGCATCGCGTAGCTGTTGACCACACCGACATGCCCCTGCATGTTCATGAAAAAAGGATTTTCCGGTGTCACAGCATCGACTTCCCAGCGATTGGGCAGTCTTCCCTCGGCCACAAAATCCAAACTGTAGGGTCCCCGCGCGTATATCCACTTTCCGGGCGGCACATTCTTGGCCCATTCCCCGATGCGCGCCACCATGCTCTCCACGGTCAGCCGTTCTCCGGTGGAGAAGTTGACGTGCTTGGTGATGTGCCATCCGAAATGGAGGGCGTGAATGTGGGAATCAATGAGTCCGGGGATGGCGGTCCTGCCTTCCAGATCCACGAGCGAGGTCTGGGAGCCCGCCAGATTCAGAACGTGATCGTTGCTGCCCACCGCCAGGAAGCGGCTACCTTTGATGGCGGCAGCCTCAACCACCCGAAAGTCGGGATCCACGGTGATGATCTTGGCGTTGTGCAGGATCAGGTCGGGCGCCAGCTCAGGTGGGACCGCCGATCCACAGCCCGTCCACAGCAGAAGGAGGACGAGCAAAGTCGGCCTCAATATCTTAGCCGGGATTTTTGGCGACAACGACACCCTGTACCCCCTTTTCGGCAGCTCCCCTCCGCCTTACCCAAACTCAAATTTAACACTCCCCCAGGTCTGGGTCAACTGTTCTTTTGTCACCTAGCCGATGGGATCGCGGGAATTCTCTGTGAGGAGATCGAGCGCTGGGACGCCCCCCTGATGCTGGCCTGAGGCTTTTTCGAGCCAGACATTTCTGGCGTCCCCAACGGGGTTTGAATCCGATCGGCAGGACAGCGACCAGACCTTGTACCAGGAGCCAGCAATAACCCGGTGACGAGTGATCCCGACCGGTGGTTTAACCCCAGCACATTCACACCGATCAAGTAGATTCCCTTGTCCCAACTGGGCGAGAATGGAAAATTGGATTTCAGGGTTGAGTTTTTGAATCTCCTGAATCAGACTAGTTTTGATCAACCTGAGTTCCGCCGCCCTTCACTTTGTGAGTCTGGGTGAAAAAATGAGACTATGTGTATATCTTCTGCTTTTCCTGGGTAGCCTGCCCTGTTTATCCCTTGCCAAGAGCACAGAGGCCATTTTTCTCGACATCGAGAACAAGTACGCCACCATTGATGCAACTCTACACTTGCCCAAGCAGCCCACCGAAATTGCAGTCGTCCACGCTCATACCTGGTCAAATCTGCTGGCTGCGTTCCCGGCCGTCGGGCTGGCGGAAAAAGGATACGCAGTCCTGAGCTTGGATGTGCGGGGTGCCAACAAAGCGCAGGGGCAGCCCGATGAGATCTTCGAGATGTTCCTGCTGGATGTGGCAGCCGGCGTCCAGGAAATGAAAGATCGAGGTTATAAGAAGATCATTCTTCTGGGTGGCAGTTCTGGCGGTCCTTTGATGGCCTGCTACCAGAATGTCGCGGAAAATGGGAATGCTGCCTTTGCTGGAGATCGCAAAGTTTACAAGTTCCCAGGATTTTTCGAGCAAGATGGACGGCCAATGAAGCTACCGAAAGCGGATGGATTGATTTTTCGAAATCCCTTGAATGGGACCAGCGACTCGTTCCTCAACAGGCTGGATCCATCCATCTTGGATGAAGCGACAGGTAAGAAGGATCCTGCACTGGACATGTTCAACCCTTTAAAGGGCTTCAATCCGAAAACGGGTCTGGCTTCCTATTCTAAGGAATTCATTCGGCAGTATGGGAGCGCCCAGGCGGCCCGTATGAATCGACTGATTGACTCGGCTCAGCGACGGCTGGATACGATAAGGCAAGGAAAAGGTCCTTTTACGGATGATGACTTGATGATCATCAGGGGTACCAGGGCTCGCTTGTTTTATGCAGACATGAGTTTGGGACATGGGGCCGTCCCGAATCTCATACTCCCAGAGAATACAACCGCTATACCCAAACACGATCGTGCGCCGGGTCATTATGCCTTATTGGGGAGGGTGCAAGAGCGGAACGCCTCGGTGCGAGGAGCAGTGGTCTACACTTTGCGGAGTTTTCTCAGTATACGGGCGGTGAGAGCCAGGCCCGATTACAACCCTCTGGCCTCCACCTTAAAGGAGTGGGGTGTAGACGTTGAATCCACAAACAACAGCACGGTCGGCAATATGATGCACGTTGACGCTCCTTGGGTGCTGTTTGCTGGTACCGCCGACGACAAAATCACCTGCGCTGAGCTCATCTACAGTGCAGCCAGGGCCAAGGACAAGCAAATCATTGTCCTGCGTGGCGCCACCCACGGCATTACTTCAGTTGACCCAGCCAGGTTCCTGAATACCGACGCGCTACGTGAACTCATGGTCGGAGAGATCTCGAAGTGGATCGACAAACGCTTTCGCTAGCGGGGATGGCGGTGCTGCGCTGATAGGATCAGTTCGCGGGTACTCTGCTGGTGAGATTCCAAGAGTCAAGAATTCGACGTCCAAGGGGTTGAACTGCTGCTACGCGACGCCCCGCAGAACAGACTGAGGGAAGGTGTCTTGACGATGCAAGAAAAGGAAGCAGGGAGTTGGTCTGTCATTATGAGAATCCTGGTTGTTGTCCCTATTCTCATGCTGGCGGGAAGCTCAAGAGACCACCTGTTTGCACAGGAATCGAAAGGACATCCCTACAGCTCAAGGGTTTGGGCCTCCTGCAGGGAGTTTCTGGAACCGAAGAAGATCGTCGACGGGAAGTCCGTTGGACAGGAAGAATGCTTGATGCAGGAGAGACAGTTTGTGTTTCAGGAGCGAAAGTATCGACGCGCCGATATGGGCATCACTGGAACAATAGAGGGCTATG
>JAUXKG010000283.1 GCA_030624355.1 Acidobacteriota bacterium | reverse complement strand
TCGAGACAGCGGTACAGGCAACCAAGTTGGGAGCTTTTGACTTTCTTGAGAAGCCTCTAACTCTGGAGAAGGTGGTGTTGGTTCTGGAGCATGCCCTCAGGCAAAAACGGCTGGAGGAGGAGAATCGAACACTCAAAGATCTTATTCGTCAGGAAACGGTCATGATCGGGAATTCCATTCCCATGAAGGCGCTGCGCCAACAGATCGAATATGCAGCACCCACTGAAGGCCGGATACTCATTTATGGAGAGAATGGTACGGGGAAAGAACTGGTGGCCAAATTGTTGCACTTGAACAGCCCTCGTGAAGACCAGCCGTTTATCGAAGTCAACTGTGCCGCCATTCCCGATGATCTCATCGAAAGCGAGCTGTTTGGAAACGTTAAGGGAGCCTACACCGGAGCCACAGAGAGCCGACAGGGTAAGCTTGAGCTAGCCAATGGAGGGACGCTATTTTTGGACGAAGTGGGTGACATGAGTCTGAAGACCCAGTCCAAGGTGTTGAGAGTCTTGGAAGATCAGCGCTTTTATGCCGTTGGCGGCAACCGTTCTATCGAGGTGGACGTGCGAGTCATTGCGGCTACCAATAAGAACCTCGAGCACGAAATTGAGAGTGGGAATTTTCGAGAAGATCTCTTTTTCCGCCTGAATGTCATTCCCTTTGAGGTTCCGCCGCTCAGGGAGAGAAGTGAAGACATCTTCGAGCTGGTGGATCATTTCATGGAGAACTTCTGCCAGCGATACGGAAAGAAGAAGAAGCAACTTGAGCCGAAACCCTTAAAGAAGCTCCACTCCTATCATTGGCCGGGCAACGTGCGTGAGTTGAAAAATATCATGGAACGTCTGGTTATCATGGTGCCGGGCAGAAAAGTGAAGCTTCTCCATCTCCCCCTGGCAATCCTCAATCAGAATGCCGAAGCCAAGGCAGACTCTACTGTGAGCTGGCAAGAGGCGCGTGAGGGGTTTGAGCGACGCTTTCTGCTCGAAAAGCTGGTTGAAAACCAGGGCAACATTTCCCGCACTGCCGCCGCAATTGGAATGGAGAGAACTCATCTCCATCGTAAGCTCAAGGGATACGACATCAAAGTCAAGTAGAGCCTCTAGCCCGGATTATCCATAGTTTGTCTACTGCAGCTCCGCAGGCTCCTATGGAATGAGAACGATTTTGCCATAGGCGGGAGGCCTCATGATCATCTCATGAGCATCAGCCGTATTTGCCAGGGGTAACTCCCGGCCTACTACCGGACGCAGGGTGCCCTTTTTCAAGCCCGCTACCAAGGCGGAATGAATGTTCGCTGTTTCTCTCTCTGATGCGTTGAACAGGAGCATGCCGATGATGGAAGTGTCACGGAGCATGAGTTGGCGAGGATCGATCTCCACGCTGCCCCGGCTGCCGATAACCACCAGGCGTCCCCCTACGGCCAGAGCGGGCAGGTCTTGAGGCAGATTGGCATGGGCGAGCATCTCCAGTATGACGTCTACGCCGCGTCCGCTTGTCAAGGCGGTAATCTCTTCCAGATGGCCAGTCCGACTGTGGTCGAGTACGTGATCGGCCCCTTGCTGGCTCACCAGAGCCAGGCCTTCCTGGCTGCCTGCCGTTCCGATGACAGTCATGGCCAAAGAGTGTGCAAGTTGAACAGCGGCCAGCCCCACTCCGCCGCTGGCTCCGTGAACCAGGACGCTCTCTCCCCGCTGAGCCCGGGCACAGTGGAGAAGAGCGCGGTAGGCAGTGGCATAGGGAACACCAATGGCGGCTCCCTGAGAATAACTGACTGCCGACGGCAAGGGGTGCAGCTGAGACTCCTTGCAGAGTGCTTGCTCAGCGTAGGAACCGCTGATTGTTCCGGCTGCATAAACTCGATCTCCTGAGGACGTTCCTTTGATTCCCTCTCCCACCGCTTCCACGACTCCGGCTGCATCCAGGCCAGGTGTGTAGGGAAGCTTGGGTTTCTGGGCGTAGGTTCCCGCCCGGATATAGGTATCCACCGGGTTGACACCCGCCGCCTTGACCCGGATCAGGATCTGCCGGCGGCCCGGCTGCAGATCTGGCCTCTCCTCCAGGCGGAGAACTTTTGGTTTGCCGAACTCGTGAACTCGAATGGCCTTCATTGTGTGTTCACTGTTGCCTAACTAATCTCATTGAATCCTACCAAACGACAGACACGAATTGACAGACACGGATTAACGCGGATTAGCGAACACGGATTGACACGGATTAAGAAAGGTGTTTCTTGTCACTCGACACTCGACACTCGTCAATCGACACTGGTCAGCTTTCCCCCCCCGGTCACTCGACACTCGACACTGACCTGCTGTCAGCTGTCAGTTGTCAGTGATATTCATGAACCGGGCATCGTGGACACAGCTATCGACTCCTTCATCCATTATCTCAAGTTTCAGAAGAACTACTCTCCTCATACCGTGAAAAATTATCGGCGAGACCTCCGAGAATTCAGTTCCTATCTCACTCAGGGAGGAAAGCACGAAGGGGTCAATCCTCTGAAGATAGATCACATCAGCATTCGAGATTTTCTTGTTCATTTGCACCAGAGAGGAAACGCCAAAAGTTCCGTGGCTCGAAAACTGGCGGCTGTCCGTTCCTTCTTTAGCTATCTCTATAGAGAGGGTGAGATTCCGTCCAATCCAGCCAAGCTTGTTCGAAGTCCACGTTTGCCGGACAGAAAGCCGCGCTTTCTGTCCGTTCGAGAGGTAGAAACGATCCTGCAGTTGCCTGACGCCGAGACGGATCGAGGTGTCAGAGACCGAGCCATGTTGGAGCTCTTGTATGGAAGTGGGCTCCGTGTCAGCGAACTCGTGCAGATGAATGTGGAAGACCTCTCCCTGGTCCGGAGGTTGATCAAAGTCTACGGGAAGGGAAAAAAGGAGCGGCTGATTCCTTTCGGCAAAAAGGCTGAAGAGGCACTGCACACCTATTTGGGAAGACGGGTTCTTCTGCTTCGGCGTCAGAAGACCAGTCTAGAGCCCAATGCACTCTTTTTGAATCTTCGGGGCTCCAGAATCTCGGCTCGCTCGGTCCAGCGGAATTTGAACAACTACATGAAAGAGAGCGCTCTCCTGTTCGATATCCACCCGCATCTTTTTCGACACTCCTTTGCCACTCATCTGCTGAACAATGGAGCCGATCTGCGCTGTATTCAGGAGTTGTTAGGTCACGAGAACCTTTCTACCACTCAAAAATATACCCATCTTTCTCTTGAAGAGCTGCTCAAGGTTTATCGGTCCACTCATCCCAAAGCCAGAGTTTTGTCCGAGGAATAGGGAGGCGTTTCTTAGCCGACAGCGACTCCGATAAACGGCCCTCCCAAAGCCCATTGTTGGCCCCGCTACCGTAGTTTACTTGCCCCCTGTATTTTGTTAGAGTGTGAGTTTCCGAACAGCAGGGAAAGAGTCAAAGGCAGGTATGACTTTAACGAAAGTAGACAAGGACCAACTCATCTCCGACTACCGGTTGCACGGAACCGACACTGGTTCACCTGAGGTGCAAGTCGCCATTTTGAGTGAGCGAATAAGCTACCTGACCGAACATTTTAAGATACACGAGAAGGATCACCACTCTCGCCGTGGCCTGCTTAAGCTGGTAGGTCAGCGTAGACGGTTGCTGGACTACCTCAAGAAGTGTGACTTTAACCGCTACAAGGAATTGATTGACCGACTGGGAATCCGGAAGTAGGGTTCGACAACAGGCAGGAGCCGGTCCTGGCAGGCTTCCACGAATGTGCCACGGAAAAGTGAGCCTGTGCTAGACTAAAACTATCTCTTCCCTATAAAACAGTTATCCCCGCTAGAGTGTAAGGAGATTTCGAGAGTGTCAGGAGATTTAGGGAAGATAATGGATGTTGGAGGAATTAGATGAGTGAAATAGTGACCCTTCCTGTAGGGGGGAATGAACTCTCCATTGAGGTGGGGAAAGTCGCAAAACAGGCTGACGGAGCTGCTCTCATGCGTTACGGAGACACGGTAGTTCTGGTCACCGCATGTTGCGACACAAAAGCCAAAGAGGGATTGAACTTTTTACCCTTGACCTGTGATTACCGCGAGTATACCTACGCGGCCGGAAAGATCCCGGGGGGGTTTTTCAAACGTGAAGGACGACCCACCGAGAAAGAAATATTAACCAGTCGCATGATCGATCGTCCGGTGCGCCCTCTCTTCCCCGCACATTTCCGGTGTGAGACTCAGATTGTTGCGGCCGTCTTGTCTGCCGAACCGGAGGTTAATCCGGATGTTATTGCGATCAACGGGGCTTCAGCGGCCCTTTGCCTTTCCGACATCCCCTTCCACGATCCCATTGGCGCAGTGCGGGTCGGTCTGGTGGATGACCAGTTTGTCCTCAATCCCACCTATCCACAGCTGGAAGAGAGTCTTCTGAACATGATTGTCGTGG
>JAUXKG010000408.1 GCA_030624355.1 Acidobacteriota bacterium | reverse complement strand
CGTGCTGCTTTTTCCCTCCAGTGAAACGGTGAGCACAGCTGGCCGGCCCGATTGCAGCGCCGAAAACCTCGCCGTTCCGGAATAGGACTGCCCTTGTGCGACCAAACTCACGGTCTCACCCGGAATACCTGCCATCTGGTCCTCACCAACGTTGGTCAAGACCAGGGACCAGAGTTCCTCATCCCAATCAGCGCTCCGAAGGTGGTGACGAAGGGAGGGAGCCAGGAACTGCAGGAACAGGAGTCCCACCAGCACCACAAAGACCAACGAAATCGCCACAGCCCTCATCCGTTTCCTGACATCCAGAGTGACACTCTTCCAAGACACCGCGAAAACCAGAACGGTCATGATCGCCAGGAGCATCCAGAATCCGGCATCAACCCAGCCGTATGGATCCTCAGCCACCTGGACTGTTACTGGGTACCAGAAGCTCTCCCCGTCGACCCCGTGCAGAGTTAACCCCAACAGATAACTCCCGGCTGCCTCAAAAAGGTGGCTGATTGCAAAAACATCGGCCTGCTCGCTTTGAGGAGGGATCAGCACAGGACCGGCCAACAAACGGGTTCCATCGGCCGAACGAATCTCCACTGAAACCTGGCAGGTAGTGGGCATCTCCGAGCCCAATAATGGGTCTGGTGACTCCAGAGTTTCGCTCACTTGAATTCGAAAGAGGGCCGGATATCCAGCAACAATCGAGGTGGGCTGCGAGACGACCGCGACTCGATAAGGGCTCTCGACGGCCTCCTGGCCGTGCGCCCAGAGCAAGGAGAGAAAGCAAAATGCAAATAGGAAAAACAGAGAGTAACCATACTTTCCCATGTTCACCCCCGATCCTACTGCCCGACGTACAGGTGCACGACTGTCAAGCCTCTCTTGACAGTGGTCCTGTGTGGGTTTCTCAGCTAGAAAATCGTCAATGATTTGAACGATCAGAAGAAGGTAAGCGTTCAGGGCGCAGTGTCCTTCGTTGCGGACGTCACACTTTCCTAGCGGAGAGAGCGCGCTTTCGCAATTCGAGCAGATGTCCTGGCGAACTCTCTCGACATAGTCTTCCATCAGATCACTGTGAACGGATCGGACCACCTCAACCAGGCGAGGAAGATGCGACGTAATGGGACATTCATTTAGATCCCATAGGTTGCAACTTCCATCCACACCGCGCTCGATGCAGACTGGACAAATCTGCTCCTTCAGACGACGCTCCAGCTCTTGCAGATTTTCATTCATTACTACCTACAAAACAGAGCAAGATTTATGCCACTGTCGAGCCAATGCGTCTGGACCGCGAAAAGGCTGGCCGCGCAAGGGGGAAAGCCCCCAACCAACAGGATCAATCCAGCGCGACTGTGGGGCAGATGATGATGATGTGGGTCTTTTGACCCACCCAATCCACCCCTGAGACGCCCCAGGCCACGAGGGCGCTCGATTGACCCATCGGGAATCAAAATTGCATACAACTTGAAATTGAAAGTCAGTTTCAATTACGGGGAGGCTGGAGAACTTGATATGGCCGAAGCCGCTGCAGTGACATTGAGAGAGGCGATCGAAGCAATCCTGGTCGTCTTCATCATGCTTGTCTATCTCGAGAAAACTGGGGAGATAGGGAAGAAGAAATTCGTCTACTTTGGAGCAATCACCGCCCTGATCTTGAGTGTTGTGTTCGCCTTCGTTTTTCGGTTCGTCGGGGTGAACCCGGAAAACGAGCTGTTGGAGGGGACCCTGTTCTTCCTTTCCGCACTCCTGGTGGCAAGCCTGGTGGTCTGGATGTGGAGACATGCCAGGTTCATCAAGCAAGAGATCGAGATGAGAATGGGAAAGGCTACCAGCAATTTTGCCTTGGCATCCATTGCTTTCGTCATGGTGTTCAGGGAAGGAGTCGAGACGGTCATTTTCCTGCAAAGCCTTGTACTGGCTGGATCCAATCCCGTCCAGAACTTTCTGGGAGGACTGCTGGGAATCATCTTGGCGGTCGTTTTTGGAGCCGTTTTCCTGAGGGGCACCGCGAGGATCAATCTGGCAAGATTTTTCAAGGTAACCTGTGTGATCCTGGCCGTTTTGGTGCTCAAATTGATGGCTGGTGGTTTTCACGAATTTTTTGAAGTGGGGTTGTTGCCCTCCACGGAAGGGGTTTTGGAGGTTGTTGGATTCCTGACGAGAAATTCCACTGGAGCTGCCATGATCGCCTTCATGCTGGGCGCCATGATCTTACTGGTCATTTATGATGTTGCCAGAGCCAGGGTACCTGATCTCGCCTCGTTGAAGGGCGCACAGAGAAGAAAAGCTCGATACCAACTGCTGAGGGAAAAATATTCCAAAATTGCTTTGGCCTTCAGTCTGATGGTGGTCATCGGGATGATTCTGGTCCCAACCATCACCGCAGCCCATGTGACGATTCTGCAGCCCACTGAAGTCACAGCGGAAAATGGGATCCTGAGAGTGAGAGTTCCAGAGGGAGACGGGATTCACAAATTCCAGTTCGAACAAGCACGGTTCCTGTTAGCCGTAAAAGATGGGAAACCTCGCGTGGCTTTAGACGGGTGCTACATCTGCCCAGCCAAAGGATACGGAGCCCAGCAGGGCACACTCGTCTGCCTCAACTGTGCGGCTCCCATCGAGGTTGAGACCCTGGGAATTTCCGGAGGCTGCAACCCTCGCGTCCTGGACTTTCTCTCTCAAGACGGCTTTGTGATCATCGAGGCATCCCAGCTGAGGGAAGCCTGGAGTACTAGCCAATGATCTCATTTCTGTTCAGGCTGGCCCTCAAGTCCGTGCTCATTCAAAAGCAGCGCTTTCTCTCACTTTCACTCACCATCACGGTGGCTTCTGCCCTGCTGATCGTGCTGTCGACACTTTACTGGAACGCAGAATCCCAGTTGGCGATTGAGCTGAGCGGGGTGCCGAACCTGGTGGTGGAGCCAGAGAAGGCTATCGTAGCCTTAAGAGAACTGACCATTGATGATGTTGTGGCTTTAAAGTCAGGGCGGCACTTTTGGAGAAACAACACCATAAACGCAGTTCCCGTCATGAGCGTGAAAGGACAGATGGATGGAGAGACGGTAGAGGTAGCGGGAACTTGGTTCGATAAAGAAATACTGGTTGACAATGAGAGCTACCATTTTGGAGTTCTGAACTTTAAAGGTTGGACCTACAGGG
>JAUXKG010000179.1 GCA_030624355.1 Acidobacteriota bacterium | reverse complement strand
TCCCAATCTTCCTGGAAACGTTCAGAACCTGGTTACATCGCCTTCCCAGAAGACCGACATGGACCAGTTCAATCTTCGTTTCGACCATATGGCATCCTCAAGAGACAACCTGTTCGCCAGGTTATCCATTTTTAATGTAGAGGCCTTTCAACCCTTTGGCACCACTGAACTCAACGAGGATCTGCTGCCTGGCTTCGGCGGTACTGTCACCACCAAAGCTCGTAACCTTGGAGTGGGTTATACCCACACCTTTAATAACAATGTGTTAAATGAAATCCGCTTCGGCTGGCTGAAGGTGTCCGGTGGACAAACCGGTGAAAATCAAGGATTCGACTTCGGGACTGTTTCCGGACTCGAGGGAGTCACCAGCGACCCTCGTGACACCGGTTATCCTCTCGTATCTTTTGCCGGTGACTTCAGCACCATGGGTGACCCCACCAGCTTCATCTTTAGAGACAATCAAAGTTTCGAGGTTTTCGAGAATGTACTCTGGAGTCGAGGCAGACATCAGCTCAAGTTTGGTGCCTACTGGTTTCATCTGAGGTTCAATCCTTCCAATCCCGAGTCGGCACGAGGAGCTTTTTCCTTCTCTCCTCGGTTTACTTCTTCTCGACCGAAACTTTCCGACGGTTCGGCCTTCGCCGACTTTCTGCTGGGTTTCCCGACCTCGGCTCGAGGCGGAACTGGAAGAGGCGAAGAAGACGGACGCACCAACTGGTATCACTTCTATGTGCAGGATGACTGGCAGGTTAATCGAGATCTAAACCTGAATCTCGGATTTCGCTATGAGGTCAACCAGCACATGACAGACATCAATAACGAGCTCTCGGCCATCGATTTATCGATTCCAGGAGGACGTTTTGTCATTGCCAGCGATGATGATGGGAATATCTCCCCGAACGCGGACCCTCTGTTGCCGTTCATTCCGGTCCCTTCCGTCACTTCGGCTGCGGCCGGATGGTCTCGCAGTCTGCTGCGTCCCAGCTACAAGCGCTTCGCTCCCCGTCTGGGGCTGGCCTGGGAATTACCAGGAGCGTCAGAAACCCTTCTCAGAGCGGGTTTCGGCATCTTTTTGAATCAGTGGGCCTACAGCGTGCAAACCAATCTGGCTCGCAATCTGCCCTTCTTTCTCCTCAAGGAGTTCGAAACTGCCACCGACGATCTCTTCCCTTCCTTTGAAACCGAAACCGTGTTGGCCGAGGATCCGATGGGCAGTGTCAGCGGCAGCAACGCCGACCACGATTATCGCACTGAGTACACGCAGACCTGGAGTCTGGGCATCCAACACCTTCTGCTCAACAACACTCTGTTTGAGCTCAGCTATATGGGCTCCAGAACGGTAGGGGCTGACAACTCCACGGTTCGCAATGTTCCTGTTCCAGGACCAGGTCCTATAGATTCTCGCAGGCCGGTTCCGGTTCTGAGCGGGTTCCGATCCATTCGCTGGGATGGATGGTCCACGTACCACGCCTTGACAGGCAAGCTCGAGAGGAGGTTTTCCGATGGTTTGTTCTTCAACCTGAATTACACTTTTTCCAAAACCATGGATGACGCCTCCGCTCCCGGGGGTACCAGCTTCGAATCCAATCTGCCTCAAAACGTCCTGGATCTGCCCTCCGAGAAGGCCTTGGCCAGTTTTCATCACGCCCATCGCTTCACGGCTAGCTACACTTACCAGATTCCAGTAGGAACCGGACACCAGTTTTTAAGCGCTCCCGGCTGGCTCTCTGCTATCTTCAGCCAATGGCAAATGACCGGCATCCTCACGTTGCAAAGCGGCGCACCCTTGACCATCAACACCATAAGCGACCCCGCCAATATCGGTCCTGGACCTGCTCAAAGGCCAAATCACCTTCAAAACCCCAACCTTCCAGGCGGCCAGCGCGATCCGACTCGCTGGTTTGATACCGAGGCTTTCGCACTTCCTGCGGCTCACACCTTTGGAACGGTGGGCCGAAACACCGTCTTTGCTCCAGGCCTGAAAAACTTTGATTTCTCATTGATTCGGAATATTCCTCTCAAGGAAGTCTCTTCCCTGCAGTTTCGAGCTGAATTCTTTAATCTGTTCAATACACCCAACTTCGATGTTCCAAATCGTCTTGCCTTTACGCCCAATTTCGGGAGAGTGTTCAGTGCGGGTTTCTCCCGGCAAATTCAATTTGGAATAAAATTGTCGTTCTGAGCCATTGGAGGCCTAGAAAAACCTGGTCAACTCAAACAATAAACCTAGCCCCTTAATCATGCACAATTTCCCCTGCTACCTGATTCTCCTTGCTTCTCTCACTGCTCCGGTCTTGGGCCAGGAGCAGAAGCAAGACTACTTTCAGAAATGGCTTGCGGAGGATGTCCGCTATATCGTCACTCCTCAGGAACGCTCCGTTTTTCTGAAGCTGACCACGGATGAGGAAAGGGAAAGGTTTATTGAGAGCTTCTGGCAGCGTCGTGATCCTGATCCACAGACCGCTTGGAACGAATTCAAAGAGGAACATTACCGGCGTATCGCGTACGCCAATGAAACCTTCCACTCAGGACGGGACGGGTGGCGTACTGACAGGGGCAGAATCTACATTGTCTTCGGCCCCCCCACCAGCATTGAACGTCATCCCACCGGAGGAACCTATCTGCGTCCGATGGAAGAAGGCGGCGGAATGACCACAACTCACCCATTCGAACGGTGGTTCTACAATCACCTGGATGATGTCGGCACGGGCATCGAAGTTGAGTTCGTTGATCCAACAGGCACCGGGGACTACCGAATCGCACTCAGAGATACCGAAAAAGACGCCCTGCTCATGACGGGTGGAGGTGAAACTTTCTTTGAATCAATGGGATTGGAAAGCCGGGCGGGGCGAATTCGCAGCGCTGAATTGATGCGGCCGGCCGGCTTGAAGGGAGATTCGTTCGGCGGTCAGGGCACGAATCCGTTTCTTCGGCTGGAAAGATACGTTCAACTGCAGCGCCCGCCCCGCTTCAAGTTCGAAGACCTCAGGGCCCTGGTGGAAACCAATCTGCAGTATGATCAAGTTCCTTTTGAGCACACCTATCATCTTTTTCGCTACACGGACGATCTGCTCCTGGCTCCAGTCACAATCGCCATCGACAACCGGCACCTGACCTTCATAGGCGCTCCTCCGCTGGAACGAGCCACGGTTAATGTGTACGGGCGGCTCCAGGCTCTGACTGGAAATGTTGTCTACGAGTTTGAAGATGTCGTCCAGAGCGACCGCTCCTCCGGTCGTCGGGCTGACCGTTCACTGTATCAGCGTTACCTGCCTGCCAAACCGGGCCACTACAAGCTCACCCTGATCATTCAGGACGTTGAAAGCGAAAAACTCGGAACCAGCCAAAGCCTAGTTGAGATCGGCAAGCTTCCCAGGAACCAGTTGCATACCAGCAGCCTGGTGCTGGCCGATTGGATTGGGCCCCACGCTCAGGACGAATTTGTCCCCGATCCTTTTGTCACAACCGGTCGACTCAAGGTCTACCCGAATGTGGGGGGCCGGTTCAGCACAGGTCATCCTCTCGGAATGTACGTGGAGGTCTACGGCATGGAAATTGATCAGGCACAGCAGCGCCCGCGGGTGATCGTCACCTGTCAGATCGCCGATGCCCTGGGAAACCTTCTCGACCAGAAAACCTTGCAGGAGAGAGCCCTTGTGTTTGACGGAAGCAAGCTGATTGTTTCCATGCTGTGGCCGAAAAATACTTTTCCCACAGGGGAATATCTCTTAAAAGTGACTGTTAAAGATCAGATTTCCCATCAGACAACTTCTACCGAGGCACCCTTCCGGGTTAGCAGCTCTTAGGAGTCTGTCCGAGTAATAGGTGAGGCTCCTAGCCCGGAGTATGCGTAGGTTGTCTTCACTGCGCTCAGATGAAGGCGGCGTGACGAAGGGTCGCAGGCGCCACGATGACAAGGCGTGCAACTCACAAACCTCCGAATCCGTGAAATCCGTGTTAACAAGGCAGCACAACGCGGTCAGCGTGGATGATTCTTCACTGCGCTCAGATGAAGGCGAGCGGCACTGCAGCAGACAACTTAGGCATAATTCGGGCTAAAAGAGCAATTGGATTCGATTTAAGAATACAAAGAAAGATGAGTCACCGGGTTTGGGAGAGCGCAAAGGGTCCTTGAAGCGCTCCAGTCCCAAATCAAACAGATACCTCACGTAGCGGTTCATGTACCAGTTGGCACCAAGGGTGAAGGTATCGGCCCGATTGGACATGGGAGTCCCGTCAGCGATCTGGAGATTATCATAGCGGAACTTGGCCTCCCAGGCTCCCCAACCATGGCTGTCTACTTCCTCGATAAAGAGATCCTGCCCAGGAATCACCGGACTTGACTCCGGCTTGGATTCACCCGACAGAAGATAGGTCACCTGAGCCGTATAGCCCTTGGCTACCACTCCGGGCAGATTGCCGCCCCCGACTCCCAGACCGTCCCGCGCCTGATTGCTCTGATTGTACTCGGCTCGGATGGCCGCCGGCCCCAAAAGCCAGGTGAACTCTCCATTGGCTCGAAGCGTCTTCCCGTTGATGGGAACCCGATCATAGAAAGTGAAGCTTTGACTGTTGGTTCGTCCTCTTATGCTTGTGCCCTCGACGGTCCGACCCTGGGTATAGGCACCTCCAAAGATGAAATTTTTAACCCAGAAATTGTCGCTTCTTTTCCAGGGATTGAAACGAAACCGAACAGAGCCATCCGGGCTGTCGTTGTTATTGGTCAGGTGCCGGCCCTTGCCGTTGAACAAGCCGGCCTGATACCCGAAGATGCCACCCATCAGCTTGCCGGAAAGCATGGCGCCGGGAGTGCGACCAGAAGTCAGGTTGCTGACCGACATCGAACGATCGACGAAGTCCACTACCGAATCGGAGCGCAGCTCTTCCTGGCTGAAGGGCTCCTTCATTTGACCAAAGGTCAGATGAAGCTTGTCGCTGGGACGCACCCTCAAATACATGTCCTGAGTGAGTCCGCCGTCTTCTATTGCGAAATCGACCTGGATCTTGTATTGGAAGTAGGGTGTCAGAAAACCTTGAATGGAAGGTCTGATTCTTCTCATTAAGAACGTGTTGGGAGGAGCGCCTTCTCCAGTTTGATAGGACCGATAGTCAAACTGGGTGTAGGCCCTGAGGTCGGCTCGGTAGACACCATCGGCACTTTGAAGGAAAGGCTTGGTGTCCCAGCCTGCCTGTAACTGTGTGCCGCTCTCTTTCTGTTTTCCTGTGTCGGTCAGGGCTTGCGTCGCCGGCATGGCGGTGCTGCTGAAGTCAGCAGACTGATTGGGAGTTCGTTCCGGCAGTTCCGACGACCGGCTTTCCGTCGGTTCACCGGAATGTGCCTGCATTCGTCCAATTCTATCTTCCAGTCGGCGGAGTTGGCCGGCCTGTTGCTCCACCAATGCACGCAACTGCTCCAACTCATCCCTGAGCTGACTACCCGGCTCAGCCGATTCATATTGGGCGTACAAACAGGGTGACAACACCAACAGGGCCAGAAACATCCAACCTGAGCGAGTCAGCAATAAGTAAATGCTCATGAGACACACCGTCCTTTCCGCCCAAGCGGACCGGCAAACCGTCCATTCCGCTCAAGCTTCTACATCTTCACGATGTCTGCACCGCAGGTCCACATCTTTACCTGTTCTTAATCGCAATTTTACTCTCCCTTGACGCCTCGGCCTCAAATCGCCTTTTTCGGCCTCACTTCGCTTTTTCAGCAGACTTTTGACATGATTTAATGAAACCGCTACACTTGCAGGCTTGAGTCTTTGTCTAGATCAGCGATGT
>JAUXKG010000322.1 GCA_030624355.1 Acidobacteriota bacterium | reverse complement strand
TTGACCGCGTGTATCACCAGGTTCGTCACATGGTGCCCTCTGGGTGTCAATCCATACAACTGGCAGTCCGCCATGTGGGACAGCCACGTCACTGGATGCCAAAATCCCGCTTCCAGCGCCACCAGGGCCCACTTCACGTTCTCCCAGCTCAACCCCTCCTGCACCCGCCAGTTCTCCGTTACATACAGGCTGTTGTCGTAGCTGATAAACGGGTAATCCTTCACCGGCAGGTACACCAGCACAGACAGAGCGATCAGAAACAGGGCGATCAGACCCTTATCGGTTCGCAAGAATTGAAAAGCAGAGTCCATTTTGATGGCTGATCTGATTCAGAAGCCCTCTGTTCGAATCACCTGTCGAGGGACACCTTCGAAAGAATCACCAAATTCCGATTAGGCCAAAGCCTGGTATAAGACATAGACGATCAGGCAGAGAGCCGAGAGAATTACCACTTTCCCTAAACGAGACTGCCACAACTCACCGGTGCTCCAGGAAAGCCGGACTAGGTGCTGCAGATACTCGAAGATCTGCCGAGCGCCCATCTTGCTTGAGCCTCGGAAACGCTCATTGAAAGTAAAGGGGACCTCAATCACCAACGAACCCTTTGCTTTGGCCAAAACTTCCAGCAAGATCTTATAGCCACACGGATTGAGATCGAGTCCTTCAAAGGTCTCTCTGCGCAACATAAAAAATCCGGACATCGGATCCCGAACCCGCGAGAGGGTCTCCGGCAACATAAACATGGCCATTCCAGTTGCTGTCCACGAAATGAAAGCACGAACCGGCGACAACTTACTGGTTCCACCCTGCACGTGACGGCTGGCTACGGCAATGTCGGCATTCTGCTCCTGCAGTCCTCTCGCCAGCTTGCTCAAATGCTCGGGTGGGTGCTGAAGATCTCCATCCATAACTCCTAATATGTCACCCACTGACCTATTCCACCCCTCGATCACAGCCGAGGCCAACCCGAGTCTCCCCTGCCTTCTCAAAACACGAACCGGATACTCATCTGCAAGGGACTCCACGATGCTGTCCGTGCCGTCCTGACTGGCATCGTCCACAACAATGATTTCGAAAGTCTCCGAGGCAGCGGAAAAAGCAGTTGCCGCCCGTCGGATCAGCTCCTCGATCGTCTCCGCCTCGTTAAATGTCGGTACTATCAAAGAAATCATAGCGCGCCTATAATGAAAATCTGCAAACTTGACCGGAGGGACCGGATAGGCTTTGTTGATACCTCCGAAATAAAAACAATGTCGTGATTTCCCGACTTATCGGCCTAAAGAGTGTCGTTCCACCCGCCCTCCCGGCGGGCATGGCCCTGCTGATTGTGACACTTGGCTTCTTTGGAGACACACTGTTCTCCTCCAGCCAGGTCGTACTCTCACATCCCCTGACCGATCTGGCCCGCCAGTTCGTTTATTGGAGAGACTTTGGCTTCAGCCAACTCAAACAGGGAAATCTTGCCCTGTGGAATCCCTACATCTACTCGGGGGCACCCTACTTTGGGGGATTCCAGTCGGCTTTACTCTACCCTCCAAATTGGTTTTATCTGATTTTACCACTATCGAAGGCCATCAACTTCGGGATCGCGCTGCACGTGTTTCTGGCCGGCCTGTTCATGTATCTGTGGACTTCTCAACGTGGCATCCATTTCGCTGCCTGCTTGATGTCGGCACTTCTATTCATGTTTTGCGGTGCCCATTCCCTGCATGTCTATGCGGGACATCTGACGAATCTCTGCACCCTGACCTGGACTCCCCTCCTGTTTCTGGCCATTGATGGCTATTTCAAAAAGTTGTCATCGGCCTGGGTTTGGGTCGGAGTGCTTGCCATCTCCATGCAGATTCTGGCTGGCCACCCTCAATATGTGTTCTTCACTGCCGTGGCGGCCGGAATCTATACTCTTCTTCGATTGCCTCAAAGGCGACGGTGGTGGCAGGTGCTGCTGGGAACGAGCGCCATGTACACAGGTGCTGCATTACTTTGCGCCGTCCAGCTTCTCACTGGTCTGCAAGCGACCAGTGAAAGCGTCAGAGCAGGGGGCATCTCCTATGCCATGGCTTCGATGCTCTCTTTTCCACTGGAAAACTTCGTGACTCTGCTGGCCCCGGGTTTCCTGGGTGACATGATCTCATTCCCCTATTGGGGACGATGGTACCTGTGGGAGATGTGTCTGTTCATGAGCGTGACCGGATTGGTCCTGGCCATCTACGGGGCTCTGTCAGGAGACCGAAAGACCCGCTGTTTCTCGGTCACCATGGTGGCGATTTTACTGATTCTGGCGCTGGGTTCCTATTCACCTCTCTTCAAGTTCCTCTACAACTGGATCCCCGGTTTCGGCCTTTTTCGCAGCAGCTCCAAGTTCATCCTGTTGGCTTCACTATTCGCTCTGATGCTCGCCGCGATCGGTCTGGACCGCCTGCTCAGAGACAAATTCTCGAGCTGGCTGTCTCCTTTTTTGCTGTCCTTCGGCCTACTGACCGGACTGCTGGGCTGGTGGATTCACGCTGCTGCCGGAGCCGGCAGCCAGGGGCTGTGGGCCAGGTGGGTGGACCGGATGGGCACCAGCAGCGAAGTCTATCTCAACCTGGCAGCCTACCAAAACCCGAGCTTTGTTCGGGACTCTGGGATTTTCGCAGCCAAAAGCCTGTTCGTCTGCTCCTTCACTCTGTTGTTGCTCTCCATACTGTTTTTCCTGGCTCACCGGTGGCGAAGAGCCGTTTACCTGATTGCCCTGCTGAGCGTGCTGGAAGTTCTGTGGTTTGCCGGAACGGCACGGGCCACCTTTGATCTGGAGATAACTCGCTTCCCCGAAGTCAAAGGCTTCCTGGAAACTCAGCCCGGCGACTACCGTGTGCTGTTTCCCGGAGTTCCCAACATGACCATGTCGCTGGGGGAAAACAACCTGTGGGGGTATGACCCAAGTGTCTTGCGACGCTATGCCGAATTTATGCATTTTACTCAAGATTTGAACCCGGACCAGGCCAGCCAGTATCTGAAGTTCACCCGTGTCCATCGGCTGTATGAAATACTTCGATGCCGCTACCTGTTCCAACCCAAGGACGATCAGATAGAGGTTCAAACCATCCCTAACACCCTCCCTCGATTACAACTGGTGCAGGAGTGGATTGTTCTGACCGATCGCGATCAGATCCTGAACACCATAGGATCCCCAACCTTCAATCCGCGCAAGGTCGTGGTGCTGGAACAAACTCCGATCCCTGCTCCGGTGAGCGGCGAGGTGCAGGGAATAGCCCGAGTCACGGAATCTTCGACCGATCATCTGGTGATTGAAGCCAGCCTCTCGGCTCCTTCCATCCTGCTGATCACAGATAACTACAGCAGGGGATGGCGCGGTTGGGCACTACCTGGCAGCGTGCAGCATAGATATACGGTCCTGCCGGCCAATTACACCTTTATGGCCATTCCCCTGTCGGCCGGAACCCATCGATTACGCCTGGAATATCTCCCGGTGGCCTTCCAGATCGGCAAATGGATCTCGATCATCAGCCTGATGATCTGTCTGGCCGTGGCGGTACGGTGGGTAAGATCTCGGGTTTTTCCTGCCTCGGTTGGGGGAGCATCTACCGCTGTTCCACAGCCTCCAAACAACTCACCCAACCAATCGCGGGATGCCGGTGGATCTGCCCACGGGTGATCAGACTTTCCGGCTGCAAGATGCTACACTTGTCATCTTGACTAGAAACCATGGGTGAGCAACCGGAAAGTAAAATTCAGCTCAAGGCTGAGCAAGCGATTCGCCACTCTGAAGGGGATGAGACACAGGCGCTTGAGACACTCGAAGACTGGGTGGGCGGCGACCCAAGTCTAAGAGACTCCGTACTCAAACGGGCTCTTCGCCGGGAGCTGAGCGACGCCTCTCAGCGGCTGCGAGCAGAACCAAAAAAATGCCCTTTTTGTGCCGAACAGATCTCTGCTGACGCCCTCAAGTGCAAACATTGCGGCGAGTGGTTGGAGCCGAGGACCGGAGGATCGAAGAAGGTCGCCCAGGAAAG
>JAUXKG010000339.1 GCA_030624355.1 Acidobacteriota bacterium | reverse complement strand
TTTGTTGGTGTAAATGCGGTAGTTGTCCAACTTGAAGTTGGGGACGGCGTACACCCCCACAGCGCCATAGGCCGAGTTTCTGGTTACGTAAGCTCCCACCGTACCCTCGGTGTAGGCCCCGGCGTCCAGAATCTCCCTGATCTCACGGGCAACCAGCGTGCCATCCTTGTTGACTCCGTCCTTTATGTAAATCACGAAAGGGTGTTTGACGGTGGTATCGACGAAGACTTCCTCACGTGTCGAGACTACCTTAACCGGTTTGCGACAGGCTCTGGACAGGATGGCAGCGATGCCCTCGCACTTGATTCGGGTCTTGCAGCCAAAGCCTCCTCCAATGTGCGGGGGAACCACCACCCGCACCTTGTGGCTGGGTACTTCCAGTAATCTGGAAAGCTTGGTTTTTACGGAATAGGCCGTCTGGGTGTTCGACCACGCCACAACATTGCCGTATATGTCGACCTCGGCCAGCGCCGCGTGCGGCTCCATGGGACAGCACTGAGCCATGCCGGTCGTGAACCGGTTCTCAACGACGAAGTCGGCCTCTTTGAAGCCCTCCTCCACGTCGCCGTCTCTGGCCTTGTAGTAATGGCAAACGTTGGGCGGCATCTCTTCCCCGTCAGGCCCTTTGCTGCTGGCGTGAATGATGACCTTGCTGTCAGGCTTCATGGCCTCCTCGGGGTCAAAGACCGCCGGCAGCTCCTCGTAGGTCACCTCTATGAGCTTGAGCGCTTGTTCCGCTATATCCAGAGTCTCAGCCGCCACCGCCGCCACTGCGTCGCCCACGTAGCGGACAACACCCTGCGCCAGAGTGGGCCGGTCACCGGGAAGATCTTCAAGCACCGGGAGGTCGTCTCCGGTCACGATGGCACAGACACCGGTCAGAGCCTTGGCCTTGCTGGTGTCAATGTTGATGATCTTGGCGTGGGGATGGGGACTTCTCAAGACTTTCCCATGCACCATCCCGGGCAACACCATGTCGACAACGTACTTGGCTCTGCCGGTAAGCTTTTCCGGTCCATCGATGTTTAACGGACTCTTTCCCAGAATGAAATTTTCTCCCATTTCAAGCTCCCCCTTGTGCTGCGACTAACTGTATGGCCTTTACGATCCGGACATAGGCTGTGCAGCGGCACAGATTTCCGGCAATCGCTACGCGAATCTCGGCCTCCGTTGGGTTGGGCGTCTCGTCCAGAAGCGCCTTGGCAGACATCACCAGTCCCGGAGCGCAATAACCGCACTGAAAGGAGCTGAGCCGAAGAAATTCTTCTTGCAGCGGGTGCAGCTCGTCATTCTCCGATATTCCCTCGATGGTTAATATCTCCTTGCCGTGGGCGTCAGCCGCCAGTGCCATGCAGGAGACAACAGGTGCTCCATTGAGAATCACCGTGCAACCACCGCACTCGCCACCTTCACAACCCAGTTTGGCGCCGGTCAGGTCCAGGTCTTCTCTTAAGACGTCCAGCAGGGTTCGCCAGGGCTCTACAAAGAGCTCCCGTTCCCGGCCGTTGACCGTCATCCTAATTTCCGGCTTCGCCATCACTCACCTTCCCCTTCTCCTTTGGCCGCAGCCGCTGCGGCACTTCTCAGACTGCGCTTGGTTAAAACGGCCGTCATGTTGGTTCGATATTTGGCCGAGCTTCTCTGATCGCTGATGGGCGTGGCCTCTTGAGCTGCCATTTTGCCGGCCTCTACGATCAAATCCTCGCTCAGCAGCTGGTCCTTGAGCAAGGCCTCCGTCTTCTCTGCTCTAATCGGCTTGGGTGCCACCGCTCCCAGGGCCACTCGGGCCTCGGCCACCCGGTTGTCCCCATCCAGGGTCACCCGCGAAGCCACACCCACGATAGCCAGGTCCAGCACATCACGGTAGCTGAGCCGCCAGTAGCTCGATCCAGTGTGAGCCGGCAGAGGCTTGATTCTTATCTCCCTCAATAGTTCATCCGGCTGAAGAATGCTTTGACCGGGACCCAGGAAGAAATCGGTCAGGTCGACCTCCTTCTCCTTTCCCTCACTGGCAACGACCACGGTTGCATCCAGGGTGAGCAGGGGAGGAGCCATTTCGCCGCAGGGAGAAGCGCGTCCCAGATTGCCGCCTACGGTCGCCAGATTACGAATCTGAATTGAAGCGAATTGCCGCGCTGCGTCGGCAATTCCCGTGTACTCTTCCTGCAACAGCTTATTCTTCAACAAGGCTTGGATGCTGGTCAGAGCTCCAATCCTCAATCCCTCGCCGTTTTCCTCGACATAGCTCAGGTCTCTCAGAGAATTGATGTTAATTAAACAGGCGGGACGGAATCCCCGGAACTTCATGTCGACGAGCAGATCGGTTCCACCGGCTATGACCGTTGCCGAGTCACCAAACTCAGACAGAAGGGGCAGTGCTTCTGCAAAGGATTCAGGACGGTAGTATTCCATCGGTTAATACCTCGTGAGGGAACTCAAGCCAATCTGGTGATTTTATGTCGGCACCGGTGTGCCGTCAAGCCGGGCCGGCCGAGTAGCGAACCGGAGACCCTGTCTCCCTCAGCTGCCTGGCCGCCGCAACAAACGTCATCGTCTCTATGAATGGGAGTCCTAAGGCTCAAAATAGGTCACGGAGATAGAGTCCGTGGGGAATGTTCTGGCCCAGGATCTGGTGAAATACGACCATCACCACCAGCCACACCCCGGTGGTGATGAGCAGACAGATCCACCATCGCGCACCGGCCTCCAGCAGCAGATAGGCGAAGACGAACAGGGGCACCGCAAAAGGGTAACCGATCAGATAGGTCAGCAGATAAAATCCCATGATCCAGGACAGCATTCGCAGGGCCCGCCGGGCCACCAGTGCGTCCGGGAGGGTGTGTTGCGGCTGCAGATCCAGGTAGCCTCGATGGTCATCATCCGGACCAAGAGCCCTGCCTTTGAGTTCCCGCACCACCTGGTACAGGCTCAGGATCAGTCCGGCGGTGCCGGCCGCCAGTGGAAAGAGGGTGGCTTGTGGGGGAAGATGCCAGGCTGTCCCCATGGCCAGAGCGAATACCAGGCTGTAAAACAGGCCCACCATGGCGGAGCCGTTAACTTGCATGTCCTGTACCTCCCGAACCCGTAAGGTCCATCCGGACACGGCGCCTGCCGTAGTAGCCGGCAAAGATGCTAGCGACGATCAACAGACCCACCACCAGTACGATGGGGCGACTCATCCAGCTGAATCCATAGCGCCCCATGGAAAGGGACAGGTATCGTTCCACCATGGTGCTCAGAATCACGCCCAGAACCAACGGCGGTCGAGGCCAGCCGTTTTGTTTCATGAACCAGCCCAGAATGGAAAAGAGGAGCAATGTGATCAGATCCCCGAAGTCGGATGTGGATTGGTAAGCGGCGAAGCTGATGATGACGATCAGGATCGGCACCAGCCAGTGGATGGGCAGGGTGGCGATTCTGGCAGTGGCCGGTACCAGACACAGCATGATGCCGGTGGCGAAGACACTGGCAAAGACCAGACCCCAGGCCAGAGTCAGGGTCACGTCGGCGTGATGGGCCAGCATCTGAGGGCCTATGGGGAGGCCCTGCATGATCAGGATGCCCAGCACCAGGGCGTTGGCGGTGGTACCGGGAATACCGAAGGCCAGGGTCGGGATCAGGCCCCCGCCCTGCTTGGCATTACTGGCGGCATCCACCCCGATCACGCCGCGTATATCTCCCTTGCCGAAGGTCAGGCGAGCCCCCTTTTCGGTGGCCATGGCGTGGCTGTAGGCGAACCAGTCCACCACCGGTCCGCTCAACCCGGGCAGGGCTCCCACGATGGTGCCCACCAAGGCAGTTCTCAGCACCAGAAACCAATGGCGGAAGGTATCCCGAATCCCTTCCAGCACACTTCCCTGGGCTCCCCGGACGTTCTGGCTGAT
>JAUXKG010000122.1 GCA_030624355.1 Acidobacteriota bacterium | reverse complement strand
TTCAAACGGTGTCAAGCGTCTAGCCCGGATGATGCATCAGTTATCAATTGCAGTGACGCTAGCCTTCATCTGAGCGCAGTGAAGAAAACCTATGCATCATCCGGGCTGGTATTGTTTGCTTCCGGCTCGGGAGGTGGATGAGTTTCGTGCCAGTAGTCAGTGAATAACTCCAGCAACAGGGGCGTACTAACTTTGTTGCTTCGGGTCAGGGGCTTTTTTGCCGGCCGGGGCGCCGATAGCACCCAATTTGTCCTGCAGGCTCTTCAGCTGCACTTTGGCTTGAGCACGTTTCTTTTTGCGAAGAATGGATGTTTCGAGATTGTGCTCTTTAGCAGCAGACTCTTCAGGAGCGGATGCTGGAGTCGCTAGTGGTTGGTCTGCAGGCTGGGTGTCCTGCTGCTCCTCTGTTGTCGTTGCTTCTTTTTCGGCCTCCTCCGCCTCGGCGTCAATTAGAAACTGCAGAACCTTGATCTGATCATCCAGTTCCAGTTTAACAAACTGGCTTCCGACAGAGGTAAGAACTTCTCCATTGCTCTCGATCTGCTCTGCTGAGATCACCTTAATACCTGCACTCACCTGCAAGGATGGAGTCAAATCGAGGGTGATCTGGAGTTCGTTTCCAACTTCCAGCGGCACGCTGGAGTTAAACCGGAGTCCACCGATGCTCACGTCACGTGTATTGCCCTGGGTCGGTTCAGCTTCTTTCTCTCCACCCATCAGTGCATAGGAAATAGGGATTCCCATCTGAAGCCGCAAGGAGGCTCTTCTTTGAAGCTCGTTCAGGCTCTCTGGTACGGCTATGGCCATGTTTTGACCATCGGGAGAAATCTGTATGATCTGAGTTTCTCCCGAATAGGTCTTCCCACCCTCGAGAGTCTGAAACTGAACGGTCTCTCCTTCCTGAAAATTCTCGGTAGATATTGCTGACAGGTTCAGCCACACTTCGTTCTCAAATATTTTGTAAACCAGCGCCCCTATCTTCTTTTGAGTTGCAGCAGACAGCAGGGAGATTGGGAAGCCAACTGCCAGGCGATCTTCCGGTCCCGCTGAGGGTCGTTCGGCCGCCTGTTTCTGGTTGGTCGGTTCATCGACAAAACCGAAGGAGTTTCCAAACGGATCCTGCCCCTGGAACGAGCGGTATCCCCAGGGTTGGACATTAATCTGGTCGTCAAGAGACCTACAGCCGGCAGCCTTGGCCTGTTCAAACATCGCTTCCAGATCCTGAACCACGAAGCAGACTGAATGGGCAGTGGCAGAAGCCGGGGAGTCGGCCGGTTCTTCAGGCAAAGCGGGATTAGTGTCCGGTTTGAAACAGGTTAAAATCAGTCCTTCGCAGTCGAACAGGTGCCTGTCGGGAGAGAGTTTTCGACCCGGGATGCCTAACAGTTGACCATAGAAGGCTGCTGCCTGATCAATGTCAGAGACTGGAATAACTATCTCGTGAAGCCGCAAAGTCATACTTTTGAACCGCCTATGATGAGGGCGGATTTGTTGGCAATAGTGCGCCAATGGACGGCACTCCAGCCCAAACAATTATCATAACAACACTCTGTCACAAATTAAAGGTGCCCTGCCTGCCAAGGAACCAACGCACCGACTGGCTGGTTGACAAATGACAAACTGAAGCAGCCGGCTCCCTGGTGCCAGGGCCGGCAGGGGGTCTCATTTGGAGGCTGCGCCCCCTACTTTGCCGTGAATTGGTGTTGGGTATTCCAATACTTGTTGAGAAAGAGCTCTGCCCAATAGTAGGTTAATCGGGCCGAAAAACAGTTGTAACACAGGACTTAGGTGTTAATCTAGGTATCAAATGAGCTCAGACGTGGAGAGTACTGGGAGCCTCAATCTGTACTTGAAAACCGGCCTGGGAGTATCCCTGCAGGGAGATTCCAAGGTTGAGGTAGCTGCCACTATCACAGCAGTTGGTGCAGACAGACTTGCCCTAAGACTTTGCAGGCCGACTGCGGAGCTTTCTTTTCAGCAGGGAGAGGGTGTTCTGATCAAATACTGGGATGAAGGCTCGGCTGTCTATTTCTGGGAAGGGAAGATAGTGGAGCGTTCCGGTCCCGAAGGTCAGGAGATGTCGGTGGTGTCGACAGGCACAGGGGTAAACGTACAGAGGAGAAAGTCGTATCGTGTTCGGGTCCCGGTTCCTTTTTCCTTCACCGTCATCGATGCTGTGCAGTCTGAGCTGAACGGCGAACGGGTCGATGACTTAGAAACCAAGAATCTCAGTGTAGGAGGTCTGGCGTGTCAGAGCCGTCTTCCCTTGAAGGTGGGAGATAAGTTGGAGATCACCCTAAATTTAATGGAATTAAAACGAGTAAGAGCCGTCGGATGGGTAATCCGATCGAGTGCGGTAGAAGGTGATCAGGAAGATTTCAGGTTGGTTGGGATCGAGTTTCTTCAACTGGCCCACGAAGAGCAGGCAGAGCTGGTGAAGTTTTTGAAGGCTCAGTATGAGTAGGTTCGTTGTCCGTTAGCTGTTGCCCCCGAATCGGTTATCCCGAGTATTTACTCTGACATCGGGTTCCGATCTTCTGGACCATCGGGTTCGTTTATTTGCTCCTTCAACCGTTTCCACACCTGGCGGGTTTCCTCTACCGATCCTTCATCCTCAATCGTGGTGATGTCCCCTGGATCACGATCCAGAATGATGGCCTTGAACACCCGCCTCATGATCTTTCCGCTACGGGTCTTGGGCAGGGTATCAACGAAATTGACTTCGCCAATGACGGCAACCGGCCCCAGCTCCTGACGCACCGTTCGGATGAGTTCCTGCTGAAGCTGAGGGGAAGGCCAACTTCGAATGAAACTGTTTTTACCACTCATCACTTGCCATTGGCGAGCTTCCAACCGAAAATAGCCTGTGAGGAAATCCCGCCTACTGCGGGCCGTCAAAGCCATGAAAGCACTGGTTTATACCACACCCGGAAAGGTTGAAATTCAAGATATTGATGAGCCTCGTGCAGGTTCGGATGAAGTAGTCGTTCGAGTTCAGGTGGCCGGCATCTGTGGATCGGACATGGGGGGCTTTCTGGGCCATCATGCTCGTCGCCAGCCGCCTCTGGTGCTGGGGCATGAAATGGTGGGTGTCGTTGAGAAGAGTAATGAGGCACGGTTCCCCCGCGGGGAGAGGGTTGTGGTTAATCCTCTGTTGCCCTGTTTTCAGTGCTCTAACTGCCTGTCTGGGTGTCACAGCACCTGTCACAATTGGAGACTGCTGGGAATGGATGATGTCCAGGGAGCCTTTGCGGAGTGGGTCTGTGTGCCCACCTCAGCTCTCTTTCCGGTACCGCACGATCTTCCTGATGAAGTCGCAGTCTTACCCGAACCAGTGGCCTGTGCGGTGCATCTTCTCTCTCTGGCCAAGCCCGACAGGTTCGGCACCCTGGCCATACTGGGGGCCGGCACCCAGGGAGTGCTGGTTGCCATTCTGGCCAGGATGTTGGGTTACCAAAGCATTTTTGTCACCGATGTCAACCGGGAACGCTTGGCCGTGGCTGACCAGTTGGGGGCCACCCAGGTGTTCGATCCTTCTGAGACTGACGTGGTGGCAGCCGTACGTGAGGTAACAGACGGCCTGGGTGTGGGTGTTGCCGTGGATGCTGTAGGATCGTCGCAGACTCGACGGCAGGCAGCTGAGATGTGTCATTCGGGAGGGCAGGTGCTTCTGCTGGGGCTGGCTGAGCAGATGACTGAGTTGGACTTTATAGACTTGGTGCGCAGAGAGATTCAACTGCAGGCATCCTTTGCCTACAGTATGAATGACTTTGGCAAGGCTGTAGAGTTGGTGACCAGCGGCAGAGTGGATGTGAGACCTTGGACTGAAACTCGAACTCTTGAAGAAGGTCAGCTGGCCTTTGACACTATGATCAGCAGTCCGGGATCCACGATCAAGATGATGTTGAAACCCTGATGGGACTCTTCCTGCTTTCGAGCAGCATCGAGCCACCATCGAAAACCAGTGGGCCGGAAATCCGTCACCGAGTCTGAGGAACCAGATCCTCTCTTCTGATTATTCTCAGCAGTTCGCTGATCTTTGGCTCCAAGATTCGTGTGAACAGGTTTGGGAGTACCAACTCGACCATGCTGGACCAGTTGGAGTCAACGTATCCAAGCTCCTTTAGCTCTCTGGCGTTCTTCTTCTCAGTGGCAATGTCGTTGGTCACGGTCAGCCACAGAATGGGTCCGGTCTGGGCATATTCAGCTGGAAATTGCTCGATTGATATCTCTACCATTTTGAGAGTTTCTACAATCTCTTTTTGAGAGGTCTTAAGATTGTTAATTCTAAAATCCAATTCGGCGGCCAGTTTCTCATCGATTTCGGGGTCTTCGGCCAGCGCCTCAAGATCGATTTCTTCGGCCATCTTCAAGCTGGACTCCGTCCTGCGCTTCAGGTAGCGGGCGATCTGCAATTCTTCTACAACCGTGCAGGGTGTTGAGCTTTGTATGAAGTTCAGCAGGCTTGAGCGAGTTCTCTGTTCGCTGGGCTGTGAGATGGGATCTGTTGTCTGAGCCGGAAGAGAGGCCGGCCAAAGGCAGAAGAGACAGAGAAAGATAACCCTCATGGCGACCATACTGCAACGGCTCTTGATTTGATTCATTTCTGTGTGGTGAGAGACACAACCACGATATTATGCGGCAGTCTCGAGTTCAACAGTCAGTTGCTCGTCCCGGCGATGAATTCTGCGACCACTCGCACGAAGTCTTCCGGATGTTCCCGGTACGAGTAGTGGCCCGCTCTGTTGAAAATATGCATCTGGGAACGAGATGCACTGGATGTTACCAGGTCAAACAGCTTCATTCCGCGGCCTATGATGGCAGTCGGATCATTATAGCCCCAGACCAGCAGAGTAGGAGTCTGCAGGCCACCTTCTTTGATCCAGTTAAGGGTCTCTTCCTTTTGTTTCAGCATGCCAGGAAGGAACAGGTCTTTTTCCAGCCTCTTCATGGCTTGGACAGCTTCGGCATTCTGGTCTTGCTGGGCAATACGTTCCCGGACCGAGAGCCAAGATTCAGTGATGTGATCGGCAGAGATGGAAAACTGCTGGGTGACCCATCCGATGCTCTCCTTGCTCAACAGCGGTTTGGGCACATCAGCCAGAAGTTTTTTTCTCTGTTCCGATTTCACGGCCAGCAAACCGGCGTTGTCGTCCAGATGCGGTGATGCTGAGGAGCTGTCCACGATGATCAGCGCCTTGACCAGTTCTGGGTGTTCCATGGTGAGTCGGGTGACCAGATAACCGCCACGAGAATGACCAACCAGGCTGACCCTTTCGATGCCCATGGTCTGGAGAAAGCCGTAGACATGACGGACCACAGCCTCGATCGTGTAATCTTCCTCAGGCGGGTTGTGGGTGAACCCCTGACCGATCTTGTCCACAGCGTAGACATGAAACGAGCGGGCAAAGCTGTTCCAGTTCAAGTCCCAGTTATTGGCACAGTCAATATTGTCGCTCTGACCGAAGGTTCCTCCATGCACGAGAAGCAGAGTCTCTCCACTGCCCTGTTCGAAATATCTTGTGCGAATACCGTCTATGTCTACGAACTTCTCTTCGTTCATCCTGACCTCCTGAGAGATTGTCTTGTTATGCTGGCATGCAGTGGATTCGCGAGCAATATATCATTCCTGGACCGCACCCGGTCCGGGAAGGAAATGTCCGCTGCCCGGGTTGGCCACGATTCTCCCCTCCTTGGCGACCAAAGTTCCACGGACGTAGGTGGCCACTGGATGTCCTCTCACCGTAACTCCTTCGTAAGGCGTCCACCCGGATTTACTAAGCATCATCTCTTTTGACAGACGGCGGGTTTGATTCATGTCGATGAGGACCATATCGGCGTCCGCGCCAGGTTGTAGGTGCCCCTTTCGAGGCCACATACGATAAATTCGAGCCGGGGCTTCGGCTGTCAGCTGGACTACGCGCTGCAGGTTCAGTCGTCCTGAATAGACAGCCTCCAGCAGCATGGTCAGTGTGGTTTGAACACCGGGCAGGCCAAAGTGGCACTGCCAAATGTCTCCTTCTTCCTTCTGACTACAAGTTGAGGGCGCGTGATCGGTTGATATATGAGTAATCTCTCCTCCCGCAATCGCCTTCCAGAGACCCTCTGCTTCCTGTTTGCTGCGCGCCGGAGGTGTGAATTTACGGTAGGGCCCGTGTTTGAGAATGTCACCTTCGTTTAGATAGAGGTACTGGGGACAGGTTTCAACCCAGAGGGACGCTCCGGCTCTCTGGTCTCGGCCGATAAGGTCTACAACGTCGGGATGACTCACGTGTGCAACGACTGTCCTGGCACCGGTCAGTCTGGCCAGCAATGTGACCATGACAACAGCAACTTGCTCGGCTTCCCGGCTTCGCCACTCGGAGAGAATTCCATAGTCTGTTCGACCCATCTCTTTCAGTCGAGCTTCGTTTTGTGCCGTGATGTACTCATCCTCACAGTGAACCAGACAGAGAGCATCAATCCTTGCAATTGTCTGAAAGAGGTCGAGCATGGTTCCAGTCAGCACGGCCGGCACCCCATGTGTCGTGCAGGTGAACAGTTTGAAAAACTGAACTCCCAGTTGCCACAGCTCTTCGATACGTGAGAGGTCCTCCGGCCAGAGATGGGCCGCTAGTCCGTAATCGATGATAGATCGATTTTCCAGGTGGGCCATCTTTTCTCGCAGAAAGCTGGTGTCTCTGACCGGATGGCTGTGGGTATGTTCGATGACCGTTGTGACGCCGCCTGCCGCCGCTGCGCTGGAACCAGATACGAAATCTTCTCTGGTCGTGTCGCCCGGATCCTGAAAATGCACATGCCCGTCAATCATTCCGGGAAGAATGACGAGGCCGGTGACATCATGAGTTTGACGAGCCTGATGCCGATCGGTATCCAAGCTGGCGATCACCCCATCCTGGACATAGATGTTGGTGCGAAGTTGGCCGCTTCCGCTGACGAGTGTTCCACCTTCCAGTGCAAGGTCGTACATGATTCACCCTGATGTAGTGTAGTCGGGTAGTTACCTTTCAGCCCAGGCCAGAGCGATCCCTCCACCTTGATAGGCGATATCCCCACGAATATTAGTTTTTAAACCTCTGAAATGAGAACCCCAAGCTTGAGTCACCGGCATGTGACCCAAAAAAATAATGTGCGGATCTTGATTCATGATTTCAAGCGCCTCTCGATACAGATCTTTTCGCTTGCCGGTTTCGACTGTCCCTCTGGCCTGTTCCAC
>JAUXKG010000279.1 GCA_030624355.1 Acidobacteriota bacterium | reverse complement strand
GAACAATCCGGAGCCATTCTGCCTCAGGAGGCTGAGACGCACATTGGAGGAGAGAACCTTGTCATTGCTGTTGTACTGTATCAATCCCTGAATGAATCTGAGAGGAGTGAACGAGTAGTTTAATCTGGCCTGTGCCAGATGGGCCCGAAACTCACCTCCTGCCGTGTCCGCATCGGTAAGTTGGTAACGGACGTCAATCAAAAATTTCTCACTGGTCCTCACACCGCCCGACATCCTGAATTCGTTCCTGGTTCCACCGAAAAAACCACCGTGTGTATAACGAAAAGTGCCGAACAGGGCAGCACTCGGATCAGTAAACCACCTGAAGTTAACCTCGTTCCAGTCATATTGACCCACCGGAATGATGACGTCGGGCGCGATTTCAAAAGGTTCACGGACAAATTCCAATCGATGATTCAGGGCGGTTCCGGCTCGACCTCCGTCCTGAAATATGACGGCATAATCCAAATGGAGAAACTCAGTTTCCAAAATACCGTCCATTCCATAGAACCGGTTCCATGACATATGCGGGTCAAAATTGCGAATGTAGCTGTTCTCCGGGTAGGGCTTGAAGTGAACCTCAAACTCCCCGTGGCGGTAACCGTCCCTTCTCACAAATCCCACCTCGGGATTGAAGTTCTCCTGCACCTCCGTGTACCCACCCTGAAAGACCCACAAGTCGGTGTTGTAGTCCAGAAGCATTCGGCCTGCCATATCGGAGCCGACTAGATCCGGCGTGCTGCTCTTGGCGGCGTAGCTAAACAGGGTGAAGTCCCGCCCAAATCCGATGTTGGCGTCAATACCGACTGTTCGGCCATAGTCGTCGCCACTGCCGCTGGAGGTGGCTTGTCGGTTGGTGAAAATGGCACCTACCGTGGATCGCGTTCCCAACTCGCGGTTAACTCTGGACACGAAGAAATTGTTGGCGGGAGCCACCCCTTCCACCTTCTCGGTCTGCATATCTAGAACGCCCAGGCTGTAGCGTCCCACCTTTCCAGTTAGGCGCACCCCGCCCACGATCGGAACCTCTCTGAGAGCATCTTCTTCGTCCTCTCCCAGACCGATACGCCGGCTGAAGAACATCTCCACAACCTGGGGCGTGCCGAATTGGAAATAGCCTGCATTTTCTAGAAAAAAGGGCCTCTTTTCCGGAAAGAAGAGGGCAAAGCGGCTGAGGTTGACCTGTACGTCATCGACCTCGACCTGGGCAAAATCGGTGTTGTAGGTCATATCCAGGCTCAGGCTGGGAGTGATGGCATATTTGGCATCCAGGCCCACCTCGGTGATTCGGCGACCCTCATCAGGGCCGGGATCTTTGCGGGCGCCGGCCAAAAAATAGGGGGTCAGGTCTAGGGCACTCTGGCGGGGAGCGTCCATTCCCGTGAGATTTCCGGCCAGGGACACCGTGAAAATGCTCAACGACCGTGGAATAGGCGACCAGAAGGCGTACTCGTTACGCCTGCGGATGATTCGAAAAATATTCAGTCCCCAGGTGTCTCCCTTACCGAAACGCAGCGTCGCGAACGGAATGGACATTTCCGCTTCCCAGCCTCGAGCGGTGATCTGGCTGCGAACTTCCCAAACGCCATTCCAGTTCAGATTGAAGCCCCCGATCGCCCCTCCTGGAGGCGGCCCTCCGAATCCGGACCCTCCCGAGACCGGACTGGTGAAGCCACCGCTGCGACCCTCTTTGGTCACCTGCCCGTCGTACTGGACCCCACTGGGATTGGTTCCGAAAATATATCCGTTCTGCTGGTCCTTGTAGGTATCCAGCACGATCTGAATCGAGTCATCATCCCCCAGGCTTCCGTCCCGACGAGTCTGGGAGACCACAATCTCCTGAGGCTGCTCATCGAAGCAGATAATGCCGATAAAAAGGGTCTGCCCATCAAACAGAAATCGGACTTCGGTCTGCTGGCTGGCGGGAGCTCCAAGGTTGGGGTCTTGCTGGATAAATTCTGTGGCGACGGGCGCCTCAGCCCAGAGTTCCTCATCCACCAATCCATCCAGGCGAGGACCTTTTTCCACCCGTATCACCCGAACCTCACGGGGGACCTGCGATTCAGCCAGCCCAAAGATCCCGCACATCATCAACAGCACAGCAACGGAGGATTTCATTGAGATATCCAAGGGCAAGAAGATAACATACCGGACTGGAATGGGGATGAAGGACGTAGAGCACGACGACTTCTGGCACCTGGAGCATGATGGCTGGGAAAAGGCCGCCCGCAATTATGAGAGATGCTGGACTGACCATTCCTTCCCTTTCATTCCTCCGCTGTTGCAGGCCACCGATGTTTCAGCCGGCACCCGACTGCTGGACCTGGCCTGTGGCCCGGGCTACGTCTCGGAACAGGCCGGCAGTGTTGGAGCCAACCCGGTGGGCGTTGATTTCTCCAGACACATGATTCAGGCGGCCAAAAGGAGGAATCCACGACTCGACTTCTGTGAGGCTGACGCCCACCAGCTTCCATTCCAGTCGCGAAGCTTCGACGCGGTGACGATGAATTTTGGCGTTCTCCACCTGTCCCATCCCGAAAGCGCTTTCGCGGAGATATTTCGAGTCTTAAGACCAACCGGAAGGTTCGGATTCACGGTCTGGGCAAAACCGGATCAGAACCCCGGCAATAGAGCGATGAGCGAGGCAATTGAAGATCACGCCGATACCTCCCTTGAGCTTCCGGCAGGCCCACCCTACTTCCGTTTCTGCGATGTCCAGGAGTGCCTTCGGGTGACCAGAGAAGCGGGGTTTGTACCATCCACACTGACCTTTACTACCACGCTTGCCGACTGGACAGTCCCCAGCGCAGATGCTCTTTTTGAGGCTGAGCGAGACGCGGGTGTGCGAACGGCTGCCCTGCTGGCCCGCCAATCTGCCGAGCGGTTGGCGGGTATTCGGACAGCAACGCGAGAAGCTCTGGAGTCATTCGCCACTGAAGAAGGCTATGCCATTCCCCTGGCGGCTCACATCGTATCCGTGGGCGTCCGAGAGAGCTCTGAATAGGCGGCTGTGCCAACCAACAGACGGCTTGAAGATCCGATTGGCAAAGGGCGGGCTTTCGTGACGAAGTGCTGCAGTAGACAATTTATGCATAATCCGTGCTAGTATCCCAAAAAGGGTTATTGGTCTGGCTCGTTTGTACCAGTACAGCGACAACGCCCTCTCAGGCTCTTTTCGGATGGCAGGTCCCTGAAACTATGGGCCGCATATAGCCAGGAAACATTCATGTCGAACCAACAAGCTGTGAGACAGTCCACTCCTGGATGTCGCTTGGCGCAGGTTGGTGCTCTGTTGCTTTGGGGAGCCGCTTCCCTGGCCTGTGGGACCGAAACCTCCACCGGTGAAGCGGGAATGATCTCAGGTAGCGTCACCGCTGATCGAGGAACAGTATGGGGATTCCAGGTGAAAGCACGAGACATCACCCACAGGATCACCTATACGGTCTTCACTCGTTTCGGGAACTACCGTGTTCCCAACCTGCTGCCGGGAAGCTATGAAGTGCGAGTAGCCCAGAAAGGGTTTGAATCTCCGGTCCACAAGGTGGAGTTGACGGCTGGTCAGAGCCAACTCCTGGACCTGAAGCTGACGGCCATACCAGTTCCTCCTTCCCAGGCTCCTTGGCTGAGCCCTGACAGGAATGATGTCGAAATGGTGGACTACGATCAGCTCTATCCACCGGGACCGGGACGGGATGCACTGGAATCGGCCTGCATGAGTTGTCATGGTCGATTCATATTTCACCGGCAGGCCTGGCCGGAAGAGGTATGGAGGCATCACGCCGACCGCATGAGTGCACCGGGGGGCTCCATTCCCCATCTTTCCGAACACACAAAATCGGTCGTGGTCTCCTATCTGACCAAGAATTTTGGTCCCGATTCGGTGCACCGGGAGTTGAAGCTCGATAACCTTCAGGTCGATGAAGAAAAGATCTCCAAGGCCCTCTACATCGAGTACGATCTGGCTCCACCGAAAGAGGGCAAGCGACGCCTGCACGACCCCTACCCAGCTGCCGATGGAACCATCTGGTATACAGATACAGGCGCTAATTCCATCCTTCAGTTGGATCCTCGGGAACCGGATTTCTGGAAACGCCTCAAGGATTATCCGACTCCCACTCCTCAAGCCGGTCTGCACGGTCTCACGATTGACAGCCGGGGTCATGCCTACTGGTCCGAAATGTCAGGGGGACATTTGGGTGAGTTTGACCCCGAAACCGAGGAATTTACGTCCCACAAGTTCCCCACCCCCGGAGCCATGCTCCAGGTGATCGTCGATTCTCAAGACAATGTCTGGTACAACCTGGCTCGCGGCAACAAGATTGGGAAGTTGGATGCCAGGACTCGTCAGATCAGCCAGTGGAATATTCCAACCGTCGACTCCTTTGCCTATGGCCTGGTTGCCGATCAGGAAGACAGGATATGGTGGTCGGCAATTGCCCAGCACAGGATCGGACGCTTTGACCCCCGAACACAG
>JAUXKG010000011.1 GCA_030624355.1 Acidobacteriota bacterium | reverse complement strand
CCTGGGCACCTGAATCTTATCTCTTCCCACCGATCCTCACCATCCAAGGCTTCCCTTCAGGTTTGAAGCACTCATCACTATCGTAGCTAACCAACTGCCAAAAATCAAAACAACCCGTTCCGAAATCACGATCGGATCCACCTTCCCGATAAGCTTGCCCAATGGAGAAATATTTGATAATTGATTCCCGTTGGAGGTCTCAGGTTGTCACAATTGATCGCAAAGGAAATTTTCCTGACTAAGGGTGTCGGTAAACATCGGGAGCGCCTCACCAGTTTTGAATTGGCCCTGAGAGACGCTGGCATCGCCTCTTTTAACCTCGTTCGGGTTTCCAGCATCTTCCCGCCTCACTGCAAATTGATCTCTAAAAACATGGGGCTGCAGCAGCTCACTCCAGGCCAGATCGTATTCTGTGTGATGAGCGAGACAGCCACCAACGAACCCCACAGGCTGGTTGCGGCGGCAATCGGCATCGCGATGCCCAGGGACACCAGCCAGTTTGGCTACCTCAGCGAACATCACAGCTATGGGCAGACCGAGAGGATCGCCGGAGACTACTCGGAAGACTTAGCGGCCGAGATGCTGGCCACCACGCTGGGCGTCAGCTTCGACCCTGAACAGAGTTGGGATGAGAAAAGAAAACAGTGGAAGATTTCCGGAGACATCGTGAAAACCAGAAACATCACTCAGACCGCGGTGGGAAACAGGACGGGTCTCTGGACCACAGTCATCTCAGGTGCAATCTTCATTTCCTGATGTCACACCTCGGCGATCTCTTCCTCCTTGCTTGCCGCTAGCTGATCGATCTGCTTGATGTGACTGTCGGTTACTTTCTGGACTTCGTCCAAGCCATGGTGTTCCATGTCCTCGGAAATTTCCTTTTCCTTCAGCAACGCCTTCAGCCTGTCGTTGGAATCTCGACGGATGTTTCGAACAGCGGTACGGTGCTCCTCGGAAATTTTTCTCACTTGCTTCGCCAGGGTTACCCTCCGTTCCTGGGTCAGGGGGGGAATCGGAATTCGAATCAATTTTCCGTCATTGGACGGATTCAGACCCAGCCCGGAAGCCAAGATGGCTTTCTCAATACTAGCCATCTGGGAAGTATCCCAAGGCTGCACAGTAATCAGACTGGGATCCGAAACATGCACGGTGGCGAGCTGATTGATAGGGGTCAAACCTCCATAGTAATCCACATTGATGTTATCCAACAGATGGATGGAAGCTCTTCCAGTGCGAACAGTGGCCAGTTCCCGACTGAGGTCTTCGATGGATTTATCCATTCGCTGCTTTGCTTCCGACAGGATTTCTTTGATCATGACTAGCTGGCGATCATGGAACCTATTTTTTTCCCCAGGACTGCCTGCTTGATACTTCCCTTGTGGCGTAGGTCGAAGACAATAATCGGAAGCCGGTTGTCCATACACAGAGAGATCGCAGTAGTATCCATGACCTTCAAACCTTTCTCCAAAACCTGAAGATGAGTGACATGTTCAAGCAATTTCGCCTCTTTATTCTTGTTTGGATCGGAATCATAAACGCCATCCACCTTGGTTCCTTTCAGGATGACTTCAGCCTTGATTTCCATGGCTCGCAAGGCTGCAGCAGTATCGGTGGAAAAGTAAGGATTACCTGTGCCGGCCGCCAGAATTACGACTCGCTTCTTCTCCAGGTGACGGATCGCCCTGCGACGAATGAAGGGCTCCGCCACTTCGGCCATGCGAATGGCACTGAGTACACGAGTGTCGATTCCCTGGTTCTCAAGTACACCTTGAAGGGCCAATGAATTGATTACCGTGGCCAGCATGCCCATGTAGTCTCCGGTGGCCCGGTCAAAACCGAATTCGCTGGCCGTGACCCCGCGTACTATGTTGCCTCCACCTACTACGACGGCGATCTCCACACCTAGCTGATGGACTTCCCTGATTTCCTGGGCAATGCCCTCCATCAGGCTCGAGTCCACCCCGAAATCTTGAAAACCAATCAGGGCTTCACCGCTGAGCTTGATGAGAACTCTCTTATAGTGGGGTTTTTCAGACTCGACAGGATCTACGATTGCGGTTTTCTTATCCCGAATCGTTCCCTGTGTCATCTTCACGCTTCTCAATCCGGATGGTTTAGGAGGCTAGCCCGAATTATGCAAACTCCGGACGCTAGCCCTACTCACCAATCTTATAGCGGATAAACCGCTTCACTGATATGTTTTCCTTCAGGGTCGCTATCTTGGACTTTACCACTTCCTCAACAGTTATATCAGGGTCTTTCACAAACGGCTGATCATAAAGGCAGACTTCAGAATAATATTTGTTGAGCTTGCCTTCAACTATTCGATCCACAACTTTCTCAGGTTTCCCTGCAGCCAGCGCCTGGTTGCGGTAAATAGCCCTTTCTCCCTCTAATTCTTCCTCGCTCGCCTCTTCGCGTTGCACATAAGAAGGATTGGAGGCTGCAATGTGCATCGCGATGTCACGGACCAGACCTTGAAATTCGTCGGTGCGGGCAACAAAATCGGTCTCGCAATTCACTTCAACCAAGACTCCGAGCTTTCCCCCGGCATGAATATATTCCCCAACAATTCCCTCCCGTGTCTCACGATCCGCCTTCTTAGCAGCGGCGGCGAGTCCTCTTTCGCGAAGGATTGGTACGGCCCGATTCAGGTCCCCTTCGGCCTCGGAGAGAGCCTTCTTGCATTCCATCATGCCGGCACCTGTCTGATCCCGCAGTTGCTTGACCTGCTGCGCGGTAATCGTCATTGATCTCTCCCTGTTGTTTCCTCTAAATCGCTGCAGTTACTGGCGGGTTTTTACGAGTCGACTTCGACGTTCTCTGGGAGGGGGGTCGGTTCCGAAGAATCTTTGGCGGAAGTCACCGGTTGCTCGACATCGGTCTTTTTCTTACCTGCTGCGGCCTTCTTCTGCTCTTTACTCTTACCAGTGGCTGTCTTCTTCGTCTTCGCAGCTGCTTTCTTCTTAACCTTCTTTTTGGCGGTGCCGGCTGCTGCCGTCTTCTTAGCTTTCGCTTTCTGAGCTTTCGTCTTTTTGGCCTTGACCTGCGGTTTCTCTTCCGGCTCCTTAACCTTCTCTGTTCCCTGCTGCGCTGCGTCCTCTACCCGCTGATCAGATTCCGGCTCGCTAACAGCCGGTAACTCGACCGCCGGAACTTCGGCTTCGACCTGGCTCTTCGGCTCGGCTGCAACCGCTTGTGTCTCCCCATCTTCCTCAGGCTTTGAGGCCTCCTTGGCAACTTCAGCAACCTCCTTCTTGGCAACTTTGCGTTGAGCTGCCTCCCTGGCCGCTTCAGCAGCCTCCTTGGCCGCTTTGCGTTGAGCAGCCTCCTTGGCTGCTTTGTCTTCAGCCTCTTTCAATTCAGCCTCGACTCGAACTTCGTAACGGGTTCTTCCCGCCAGAATGGCCTCGGCAATTGTTTCGGTAAACAATTTGATGGCTCTGAGCGCATCATCGTTCCCGGGAATAACGTGATCGATCAAGTCCGGATCACAGTTGGTATCTACGATGGCGATGATTGGAATCTTAAGCTTTGCAGCTTCTTTAATAGCAATGGTCTCCTGTTTGGAATCCACCACAAACAGCGCATCGGGACATCGATCCATGTTCTTGATTCCGCGAAGATTCTTCTCCAGCTTTTTTCTCTCGCGCTCCAGCCGGGCAACCTCTTTCTTAGAGGACAATTTTTCGTAAAAGCCATTTTCACGCATCTCTTCGAGTTCTCTGTAACGGCGAACACTGTTCTGAACAGTCACGAAGTTGGTCAGAAGGCCACCCAGCCAGCGATTGTTCACGAAATACATGCCACAGCGCTGGGCCTCATCTTCGACGGCTTCCTGGGCCTGACCCTTTGTGCCGACGAAAAGAACTGTCTTGCCTTGTGCCGCCGCTTCAGTGACGAAGTCAACCGCCTCTTTGAACAGCTTGAGGGTTTTCTGCAGATCGATGATGTGAATGCCGTTGCGCTCCCCAAAGATGTATGACTTCATCTTGGGGTTCCAGCGGCGCGTCTGATGACCAAAGTGAACGCCCGCTTCAAGTAATTGCTTGATCGAAATAGCAGCCAAAACCCTTCTCCCAGCTATCTCTTAGAAAATTGAAAGCGCTTTCTAGCGCCAGGCTGACCGTATTTCTTTCGTTCCTTGATCCTGGGATCGCGGGTGAGAAAGCCGGATTTCTTCACCTTTCGACGCAGTTCCGGGTCGAACACCAGCAGAGCGCGGGAGATACCCAGTCGGACCGCACCTGCCTGACCCGAATAGCCCCCTCCTCGAACATTGACGTAGATATCAAATTTGTCCTGCGTATCAGTCAGGATCAGTGGCTGATTTACAACCATGCGTTGGGTCTTATTTTTGAAATATTCTTGGATGTCGACTTGATTGACGACTATCTGTCCCGTCCCGGGCATCAAGAAAACACGAGCTGTGGAGGTCTTTCGCTTCCCTGTTCCGTAATATTGACCCTTGTCCAAACCGTTATCTCCTATATCTCCTAGAAATTCAGCGCTTCAGGCTCTTGTGCCTCGTGAGGATGCTGGTTTCCGGCATAAACTTTTAGCTTCTTGAACATTCCACGACCCAGCTTTGTTTTGGGAAGCATTCCCTTCACGGCCAGTTGCAGCAGACGTTCGGGATGGCGGCTCAGCAACTCCTCTGCCCGACTCTCCTTAAGACCGCCGGGATACCCACTGTGGGAATAATAGACCTTCGAACTCCACTTCTTTCCAGTCAGCCTCACCTTCTCCGCGTTGACGACAATCACAAAATCGCCAGTATCAAGGAAGTCAGTATAGCATGGCTTGTCCTTACCCATCAGCACGGAGGCAATCCGCGTGGCAAGACGACCGACCACCTGATTCTCGGCGTCAACGACGTACCACTTTCTCTCGATCTCGCTGGCTTTTGGAAAATAGGTCTTCATCAGATTGTCCTGCCTGCCCCTTTCGGTCGTGGCTGACCGAAAAGCAAACCGAAAAAATACAAGAAGCGTCCATCCCTGTCAAGTTTGGCGGAATCGAGGAAGGGCCGGGGCCGGGGCCTCCAACAAACTGCTGCGGCAAGCCGAACTGTCGCTGCTCATCTCCCGCCTTGGACCTCCAAAGGGTCTCGGCACTGGCCCATGTCGAACCCTGACGCCCGGCTCTCGAGGCTGGGGCAATTTGACAAGATCACAGAAAATAGCTCATGCTAGACAGTGGAAAAACTGTGAAGATACTGTGCAAAACGACCGTCAACACAGTGAAAATGTCACACGGCGACGGTATTGTTTGGGCTGTTTGGCAGTGCTGTTTGGCAGTTATCGGAGTGACTTAATGAGGCGTGGCTTTTTTGCTGAGCTGAAGTCGGCCAATCGGATTGCCCTCGACTTTGTTTTCAGTGGCAATCGGTTCTAGAGAGTCAGATTCTATATGATAAGAATCAACCTGCTGCCTGCGTTTGAAGAATTCGGAGCTATTCCGCCACAGATCTACGGCGCCATCGCGCTGGTCTTGGTCGGTGTTCTGGCTCTGGGTGGATGGTACTGGACTCTGAACGACGACATAGCGGATGCCCAAGACCGTCTCGCTGCACTGGAGGCACGCAATCTGCAACTGGCAGCAGTTCAGGCTCAGCTTCAGGAATTCGAACAACAGAAACAGAACACCCAACAGCGAATCGAAGCCATCGAGCAGCTGCAGCGAAACCAGCAGGGCCCGGTGGAGTTGATGAACGTGATGATCGCCAGCATGCCTTCTGAGCCCGGACTTTGGCTGACTAGTCTGAGCCAGCAAGGCAATATCATCACGATCGAAGGGAAGGCCTTCGATGTTCCTTTCATTGCCGACTTCATTGCGACTCTCAACGACTCCCCTCCTTTCCGATTCGTCGAGCTTCAATACTGGGAGCAGGAGAGTGCAGAGACGATACGGTTTCGCTTGAACTGTGAGACAGCGGAAGAGATCGAGGATGAACTGCCATGATACAGAAGATTGCAGATCTGCCACAGCAACAGCAGATCATGGTGTTAGTGGTTCTCCTGGCAGGACTGGGCGCCTTCTGGTGGTATTACGTCAACCCCATAGGAGCCGAGATCGAAACCCTGGAGTCACAAATCCTGGAATTGGCGGTAGAAGTGGAGAGAGCAGAGGAAATAGAAAGGCGGCTCCCCGAGTTCAAGGAGGAACTGGATGCCTTGCTGGCAAGAATGGATGAGTTGCGCGGAGTCCTGCCAGACGAGAAAGAGACCGCAGAGATTGTCCGCCGGGTCGAGCAGTTGGCAGTGGAGTCCAATCTGGATATCCAGAGCTTTACGCCCCAGGGCACAGAACCGAGCGGTTTTTACGAGCGCTGGCCCATTAATATCGCGCTAGAGGGCAATTACAACAACCTGGGCCTCTTCTTCCAGAGGGTCGCACAGTTTACTCGGATCATTAATGTGGACAACATTTCGATCAGAGGACTCGGCGGTACAGACCAGCAACGAAGTATAGCCGCCACCTGCACCGCCACGACTTTCGTCCTCTCTGACGAGGGAAGCTAGGAGCCAGAGGATTCAAGATTGAAAAAGAAGATCGCCATTTTTAAGCGTGGAAACCGGAGAGTCGCTCTTCTCGCCGCCGCCGTCACCCTTATTATCGGCCTGCACTTCTCCCTCCAGGCTCAGCTGTTCAACCCCCACGGGAAAAGAGATCCCTTTGTCGATCTCACACAGGCACTCACGGAAGACAAACCTATCTTCTATTCCCCTCCTCCCATCAGCCAGAGGCCCCCGGGGTTGCCCGGCCTCCTGGTTTCTGAGGTCACCGTAACCGGATTAGCGGTAGGAGAAACATCCAAAATCGCAATTTTTCGAGGGGTTGACGAATTCACCTACTTGGCCCGCGAAGGAAGCAAGCTTTTCGATGGGCATGTCTCTGAGATTACCCGGGACACGGTGGTCTTCATCCACAAAGTCTTCGATCCCCGGGGGGAAGAGGAAACTGAAAGAATCGTGAAACGACTCTATTCGGAAGAAAACTAGGAGAGAGAATGAGCAACATCAATAGATCTTTCCTCATAAAGCAAACACTCAAGAAGGGCCTGTTTGTCCTTTTGTGTTTGGCTGCAGTTACCGTCTGGCTTTCGTCTGTTTACTGGGCAGGTTCCACCCCGGAAGCCGCTGCCGCTCCAGCGCCGCTGCCCCAAGCAGCCATCCAAACAGGCTCCTATCAGGGAGAACCCATCTCGCTCAAGGTCGTTCAAATTTCTGTAGTCGACTTCTTTCGAACAATCTCCGAACTCAGCGGTCTGAACATCCTAATTGATCCCGAGGTAAGTGGATCGTTGACACTCAACGTCGAGCAGGTGCCCTGGGACCAGCTGTTTGAGGTGGTCCTGGAGAGCCAAGGACTGGCCAAAAGAGTCGAAGGCAACCTGGTGCGAATAACCACTCGGGGCAAGCTGACCGCCGAGCAGCAGGCCGAACAGGCCTTGAAACAGGCCAATATGGCCGCGGTCGACACAATCACCGTCAGTCGGCGGGTCAATTACGCTACCGGGGGTGAGATCATGCCCACCCTCCTGCCCCACCTGAGTCCCAGGGGAAGTATGAACACTGATGCTCGCACCAACACGCTGATCATTACCGACATTCCCGAGGGCGTCGACCGGGTGAGTAACCTGCTCGAAATTCTGGATGTTCCGGAGAAACAGGTCGAAATCGAGGCCCGGATCGTTGAAGCCTCCACCACCTTCGCCCGGGAATTGGGCATAACCCTGGGCTTTGCCGGTGGAGTACCCGGCGGAGCCAGCGACCTGGTGGGATCGGCGGACTCATTCACTTCGGCGCAGGGAGCAGTTTTTGGCCGAGCCAGCGTCCTGACACAGAGGCTGTTCGACACCGTGACTCTGGACGCCACACTGGAAGCTGCAGAATCCGAAGGCGAAGCGCACATCCTGTCCAAGCCTCGAGTGACCGCCCAGAACAACGCCTCGGCCAGCATCATTCAGGGGGATCAAATCCCGGTTCCGGTTCAGCAGAATTTCACCACCACCGTCCAGTTTCAAACCGCAGCCCTGCAGTTGGACGTGACGCCCCGGATCACCAACGTCGAGACGATTCTGCTGGACATTCATGTCCAAAACAATGTCCCCGACTTTGCCCGCACGGTGCTGGGTATTCCTGCTATCCGAACCAGTGAAGCTCAAACCCAGGTAATGGTTCCGAATGGAGGCACCACCGTTATCGGCGGCATCTATGTCCAGACCGAGAGTGACAACGAGGACCGCGTGCCTGGTCTGGGAAAGATTCCGGTCATCGGAAACCTGTTCAAGCGAACTGCCAAGTTGAGGGATACTCGGGAAATTCTCTTCTTTATCACCGCCCGCATTCAGCAGTAGGACGGGTTGGCGGATTTCAGCTCCCGTTACCGCCGGTGGCTCGAGCAGCTGGAAGCCGATCAGCTAGACGGTTTTCTGCTGACCCATTCGCCCAATCTCACCTACCTGTTCAACTTCACTGCATCGACCGCTATGGGCTGTTGCCTGGCCGGTGAGAGCTTCCTGATTGTCGACTCCCGTTATATTGAAAGCGCTCGCTCTCAGGCCGTTAATTGCCAACCCGTGCTGGCCCGGGATTCTCTGGAACAAGAGCTCCGCTCGATTCTCTCCAAGAACAAGAATCCCAAACTCAGACTGGGCATTGAGGCGAACCACATATCCTATGATCTCTTCGCCACCATTCAGTCATGGTTCACGACAGTTGAGTGTGTTCCTACGCACGGACTCACCGAGAAGCTTCGGATGATCAAGGACGAGGAGGAAATTCAAACCCTCAAAGAGGCTTTCCGGATCGCGCAGACCGCCTATGGCCATCTGGTCAAGAACGTCTCCCCCGGGATGACGGAGACGGCAGTGGCCGGTCTCCTCGAGTTTGAACTGCGAAAGGCTGGAGGAGAGGGTCTGGCCTTCGAGACGATCGTGGCTTCCGGAAAGCGCGCCTCTCTGCCCCATGCCCCGGCCACAGCCAAACGGATTGAACCTGAGGAGCTCCTGCTCATCGACTTTGGTGTGAAATATCACGGATACTGCAGCGACCTGACACGCGTGTGTCTGCTGCCGGGTACCCGAAAGCCACCCATCTACAAGGTGGTTCAGGAAGCACGGGAACAAGCCTTTTCCCGGATCAAGCCAGGTGCGCTCTGCTCCGAGATCGATCAGGTGGCCCGAGAGTGGATTGCCCGGAGCGGATACGGAGACCACTTCGGTCACAGCCTGGGCCATGGACTGGGGCTCGAGGTGCACGAGTTGCCTGCCCTCTCGACAAGGAGCCAGATGGAGGTTCAAGAAGGCATGGTCTTCACGATCGAACCCGGGATCTATCTCCCGGGTCAATACGGAGTTCGCATCGAAGACGTGGTTGTCGTAACCCCAAACGGCTTTCAATTCCTTTCCCAGCCCGACAGTTGACTAATTAATGGCGAGCAAGGACAATGACCCCTGCCTGATTCGAGTGGACGTGCTGTGGTCTCTGGAGACTTATTTGGATGAATATTAAGGAGATTCGAGAACTGATCCAGTTGATCGAGGACTCCGCTATTGAAGAGTTCGAGATGGAACGATCGGGTGTTCGGATTCGGGTCAGAAAAACCATGGCCTCCCCACAGACGGGCCCGTCACAGCCACTCCCGACGCCCAGTCGGAATGTATCCGAAACTGAGACTGAACTACCCGGGGTGCCGGTTGAAGAAGCGAAATCGAACTACATCTTCGAGGCACCCATCGTTGGGACCTTTTATTTGACCCCCAAACCGGATGCAGAACCCTTCGTCAAGGTTGGGGACCGTATCAACAAAGAAGCTGTTCTGTGCATCATTGAGGCCATGAAGATCTTTAACCAAATTGAATCTGACATCGACGGTGTCATTGTCGGCATACTCGCTGAAAGCGGCCAACCCGTAGAGTACGGCCAACCCCTTTTCGAGATTCAAACCGCAGACTGAACCCATGTTCCAAAAGCTTCTGGTTGCCAATCGTGGCGAGATCGCCCTGCGGATAATCTGCGCTTGTAAAGAGCTGCAGATTCCGACTGTAGCCGTCTACTCGGACGCGGATCGTGATTCCCTGCACGTGCGATTTTCTGACGAAGCGGTCTGCATCGGACCCGCCAGGAGCCAGGAAAGCTATCTCAACATACCCAGCATCATCAGCGCGGCAGAAATTACCAACGTGGATTCGATTCATCCTGGTTACGGATATTTGGCTGAAAATGCCTATTTTGCCGAGGTCTGTGACTCATGCGGAATCAAGTTCATCGGACCCTCGGCTCCCACCATTGAGCTCATGGGAGACAAAGCTCGCGCCAGAGAGTCCATGAACCAAGCCGGACTGCCTCTCATTCCGGGTAGTGGCGTCCTCAAAGAGACCGACGAGCAAATCGAGGAGATTGCCAGGAAGGTGGGCTACCCGCTGATCGTCAAGGCCGTGGCCGGAGGGGGGGGGAGAGGGATGAGAGTGGTCAACAGACCCGATCAACTCCACGAAGCCCTGGCGATGGCCCAGGCTGAAGCCAATAGCGCGTTTGGTATACCGGACGTGTATCTTGAGCGATTTCTGGACAACCCTCGACACGTGGAGTTTCAAATTCTGGCTGATGAATTTGGCAACGTTGTCCACTTGGGAGAGCGTGAGTGTTCCATTCAACGCCGACATCAGAAATTGATAGAAGAATCTCCAAGCCCCATTATGACCGACGAGCTGCGGCGGGAGATTGGCGACAAAGTCGTCCAGGCCAGCCAGGCCATCAACTACCAGAACGCGGGGACCATTGAGTTTCTTTTTGATCAAAAGGGACACTATTACTTCATTGAAATGAACACTCGAATCCAGGTGGAACATCCTGTGACAGAGATGGTGACAGGACTGGACATCGTCAAGAAGCAGATTCGCATTGCTGCGGGAGAGCAACTGGGGTTTTCTCAGGAAGACATCCAGTTCCGTGGACACAGCATTGAATGCCGTCTCAATGCGGAGTGTCCGGAAACCTTTCTTCCCTCCCCGGGGAAGATTACGGCCTACCATCCGCCGGGCGGGACCGGTATTCGCACAGATTCGGCGGCCTACAACGATTATGTAGTCTCTCCCCACTATGATTCTCTAATCGCCAAGCTCATTGCCCACGGCAGGAACCGTCAGGAAGCCCTGGCCCGCTTGGATCGAGCACTGGATATGTTCATCATCGAAGGCATTCAGACCAGCATCCCACTCCACCAGAAAATCATCAGTCATCCCGACTTTGTCGAAGGTCGATTCGGCACCTCCTTTCTCAACCAACTGTGATGCGAGGATGACAGAGTCTCTTTCCACTCGCGGCAGTTGGGGGTCAAAGGTCGGATTTGTCCTGGCAGCGGCGGGATCGGCCATCGGGCTGGGGAACATCTGGAGATTTCCAACTGTCACCGGTCAAAACGGTGGTGCCGCCTTTGTGCTCATTTATCTGGGCTGTGTCTTACTGCTGGGCGTCCCCGTCATGATCGCGGAACTCAGCATCGGCCGGAAGACTGCCAGTGATCCGGTTGGAGCCTTTAAGGCCATTGCGCCCAACTCACTTTGGAAGGCGGTCGGAGGACTGGGAGTTCTCACCGGTTTCATAATCCTGAGTTTCTACTGCGTGGTGGCGGGTTGGACCCTGAAGTATGTATTGCTGACGGTCAGCGGTCAATTCGTGGGAGGAAATCCGGAAACGATTCAGCGCACCTTCACAACCTTTGTCGCCGACGGTGTTTCCGTCACCATTTACCACCTGCTCTTCATGGCACTGACCGTCTGGATCGTCACAGGAGGGATTGAAAAAGGGATTGAAAAAGCCAGCAGAATTCTCATGCCGACGCTGCTGTTGCTGCTGGCCCTTCTGGTCCTCCGTTCCCTGACCCTGCCAGGCGCCTCACAGGGAATCCTTTTTTATCTCAGCCCTGACTTCAGCAAGGTTGATCTGGGTGTGATCATGAGGGCTTTGGGACAGGCCTTCTTTTCCCTCAGCCTGGGAATGGGTGCCATGATCACCTACGGCAGTTATCTCTCGAAGGATGACAATCTCGTCTCCAGCGCCCTCTATGTCAGCCTGGCCGACACCTTGATCGCTTTCCTGGCAGGATTCGCCATCTTCCCGGCCCTCTTCTCGGTTCCGGACCTTTCGCCGACCGTCGGCGCGGGTCTGATTTTTCTGGTTCTTCCCAACATCTTCAATGCCATCCCTTTCGGCCAGCTGTTTGGAGCGGCTTTTTTCTTCCTGCTGGCCATTGCCGCCCTGACTTCGACCATCTCGCTTCTGGAGGTCGTGGTGGCCTATTTTATCGATCAGCGGGGATGGTCCCGAAAAAGGTCAGCCCTGCTGGTAGGTCTGGGCGCTTTCCTTTTTGGACTTCCCAGTGCCTACAGCAATGGCTCGGTAAGCTTTCTGGACGGTTTCATGGACGCGGTGTTTCTCTATTTCGGAGAGATCTCCCTGGCTCTGGGCGCACTTCTCATCTGCCTGTTTACGGGCTGGAAGTGGGGCGTCGCAGCTGCTCTGGAAGAGCTCCACAGCGGCTACTCCTACTCCTCCCGGTTTGTGGCACCAGTCTGGTCCTTTCTGATCCGCTATGTGTGCCCCATCGCTATTGCTATCATATTGACTTCCATAGTGGCTTCTTACTTGGGGGCGTGATGAAACACCTCCTGCTGGAGAAGGTCTATCCCATCACCCGTTCCGGGGACCCAGGTGGCCTCGATCACGTAGGACTTGCCCAATGCTTTCTGAAGGCGGGCATACGCTTCTTTCAAGTGCGGCAGGAGCAGTCCCAGGACTCCTCCTTCTACCAACAGCTCCTTCGGATCAAGGCGTTGTGTGAACCACTGAAGGCTCAATTCCTGGTCAACGACCGGGTAGACCTGGCGCTGGCCGCCGGGGCTCACGGCGTTCATTTGGGACAAGAGGACCTGCCTGTCGAGGTGGCTCGCAAGCTGTTAGGACCAAAGGGCATTGTCGGCCTTTCCACTCACAACCGGCAACAATTTGAAGCGGCCCAGGCAGAAGACATCGACTATGTGGCCATTGGACCCATTTTCCCCACCTCCACCAAAAAAGACAGCCACGATCCGATCGGCCTGGCAGCCCTCACTGAAATCGTCAGCCAGGCTCGCCATCCGGTGGTAGCCATAGGAGGCATATCGCTGGAAAGAGCTTCCGAGGTGTGGCGGGCGGGTGCGGACTCGGTCGCCGTCATCTCGGACATTGCCAATTTCTCCAATCCGGAAGAGCGAGTCGCCCAATACCTGAACTCGTCACGGGAGACGTCTTGGTGAAAGCAACCGAACGATTCACCTCGCGCTGGGGCCTCATTCTATCGGTCATCGGCATCGCCGTCGGAACCGGAAACATTTGGAGGTTCCCGCGAATCGTGGCCGCCAACGGAGGCGGATCCTTTCTCATCCCCTGGGTCATCTTTCTCTTCCTGTGGAGCATCCCCTTGATCATGACCGAGTTCGCATTGGGAAAGCTGACTCGCTATGGCACTATCGGATCCTTCGCCATTGTTGTCGGCAAGAAGTTCGCCTGGATGGGAACTTTTGTGGGCTTTGTGGCGACTGCAATCATGTTCTATTACTCGGTTGTGGCCGGGTGGTGCATTCGCTATTTCTTCCTGGCCGGCACCGGGCAGCTGCTGGGCGTCGACGACTACCAACACACCTGGAACAGCTTCGTCCTATCAGGCTGGAAGCCCATCCTGTTTCACTTCCTGGCCATTTCGGCGGGAGTTTTGATCGTGCAGCGAGGCGTGGTCAGGGGGATTGAGAAGGCCAACCGCTTCCTGATCCCGGCTCTGCTCATTCTGCTGATGGTTGCTGCCCTTCGCGCCGTGTGCCTGCCGGGCGCCCTTCAAGGTCTGGCCTATCTGTTCACACCCGACCCTGCCGACCTTCTCGACTATAAGATTTGGCTTCAGGCCTTGACCCAGAATGCCTGGGACACCGGAGCGGGATGGGGGTTAATTCTCACCTACGCGGTCTACATGCGGGAGAAGGAAGACGTGCCGTTGAACGCCGCCCTGATTGGACTGGGCAACAACTCCGTTTCCCTGCTGGCCGCCATCGCCATCTTCTCGACCGCCTTTGCCATGATCCCGGGGCAGGCGGCTGAGGTCATTGGCACACCGGGTCCGGCCAATACCGGCTTGACCTTTATCTGGATTCCTCAACTGTTGGGACAAATGCCAGGTGGATTCCTGTTTTCAACCTTCTTCTTCATGGCTTTGACGTTTGCAGCGTTGAGCTCTCTAATCTCCATGATCGAGCTCTCGACTCGGATCCTGATGGACATGAAACTGACCCGTCGTTCCGCCCTGCTGGTCGTTTACCTGGCCACTCTTCTGCTCGGCATCCCCTCGGCAGTCAGCGTAGACTTCTTTCTCAATCAGGATTGGACCTGGGGAATCGGACTGATGCTGAGCGGTGCCTTTATCGCCATCGCCGTCATCACCTACGGCGCAGATCGTTTTCGAACCGAGCAAATCAATTCGCCTCACAGCGACATCAAGATCGGCCCCTGGTACAACCACCTGATCCGATACGCGATCCCGGCCCAGGTGATAATTCTGGTCATCTGGTGGTTCTACCAGGTCTCCCAGGGCGACCCCGAGAACTGGTGGAACCCTTTTGCGACGGAATCGGTCGGTACCTGTCTGTTTCAATGGACAGCGGCCATTTTGCTCTTTGTGACAGCCAATCGCTTCATAGTGGAAAGGACACTGCCGGAGTGAGCTTGCTTGCAATCCTGGTCATGACGTTTGTGCTGACGGTGGTGTGGGGAGGATTCCTGTTCTGTCTTGTGATGGTGCTTCGCAAAGAAAAACAGAAACAATAATCACTTATGAACCTGCTACTATTTCAAACTTCCCGAGGAGAGATCTTCCCGGTCATCGAGACCATCCCGCCGCCTGAGGTGGTTATCGGAGAAGATTCGAATCGCTGGCAGAGAATCAAGGGAGTCACGCTTCAGACCTATCACCGCCTGAAGGAAAAACTCGACTATCACGAGAATCTGTGCTCCCAGCTGAGGCATGCCTCTGAACTGCACGTGTATCATCCCTCCAGCTGGGATCCGGCTGAGGTTCCGGAGCGACTTCGTCTCTTTTTCAAAAGCCGCTACCGTAAACATGGCCGCTGGCTCTGCGTTGACGCCGTTTTGGCCTTCCTGGGAATTTTTTTCATGCCCATCCCGGGTCCCAACTTTTTCTTTTACTACCCGGCCGCTCGTACTCTGGGACACTACCTGGCCAGAAGAGGTGCCAAACAGGCTCTGGGTCCCCGCCAGATATTCTTCCAAGAAGAGCCTCTCATCGATCAGGTCCAGGCTCACCTGGGGAACCTGGAAAGGGTGTCAGATGTCGTGGCAGATCTGGAAACACGCTATCAACTGAAAAATCTTGCAAAGCTGCTGTCCCGTCTGACAGAAAAGTGAACCCAGCGGGATGGAAGCCGGACAGGCTCCTAGCCCATTGCAACAGGGGATTTGCCCCGTCCACAAAACACTTCGCTATTCTCAACAGAGTTAGTTAAACTGAAGGGAGATGCTAGTTTGGGTATTTGGTGACCTCCGTCACCATCTTTCCTGCCGGCTGGCGTTAGACGGGCACCGATTTACACGGCTGTTTGTCAAGAATTATACCCGGAGCTCTTGAACCATGAAACTAGACCGGATTGTCAGCGAACCTCAGTCAAAGGCTCCCGTCGGTGGGAAGATGAAAGAGAAAACAAACTTCCTCAAACAAGTCGCGATTTTCACCGATCTCTCCGACTCGGAAATGAACTCGGCGTCGGAAATGTTCAAAGAGCATAGATACAAGAGAAACGAGATCATATTCGTTGAGGAAGACACCGGCAATTACATGTACGTCATCAAGGATGGACGTGTGAAGGTCTCCCGAATCCTACCCAATGGAAAGGAGACCATCTTGACCTTTCATCAGGCCGGTGAGTATTTCGGCGAGATGTCGCTGATCGATGGAGAGACTGCTCCTGCCACCGTGACGGCCGTGGTCGCCACCACCATCTTCTTCATCACTCGTCACGACTTTTCCATCCTGCTGGAAATCCCGCAGGTCCATCGAGCCCTTTTGCAGATGCTCTGTAAGCGGTGTCGGGAAGCCTGGGCTCAGGTTTCCGTACTGGCCTTCCACCACGCCGATGCCCGAATCCGGGCGGCTCTCTATCACCTGTGTCAAAAGCGCGGCGTGGAGACCGACCGGGGAACCCGAATCGACATTCATCTTACCCATCGCGAACTGGCGGAAATGGCCAGCATATCCCGTGAAACTGCTACCCGGGTGGTGGGGAAGCTGCAAAATGAAGAGGTGCTGAGCGTCAAGAAGGGCTACTTTCTGATATCGGATCCCGAGAAGCTGGTAGAACCCCTTCTCTTCGAGGAAGCCACCTGACCCCCTGACCCCCTGACCCGGGGAGACAGCTAACAAACCTCTGAATCCGTGTCCATCCGTGTTCCCCTAATCCGTGTTAATCCGTGTTAATCCGTGTTACCAGATTGT
>JAUXKG010000097.1 GCA_030624355.1 Acidobacteriota bacterium | reverse complement strand
CAGCGCCCACCGGGAACATATCGTTTCCAGGATTGGACCCCAGACGAATGAAGCGAGCCGGTACCTTACCGGTGTTGAAGTGCTGATGGTACCACTGGGTGGGAGGAACGAAAATGACTCCCGACTTCCAATCCACTCTTTCAATTTTATCGGTATTGCCATCCTTCCAGGGTTGCTGGCCCGCCTCCTGAGGCCACAGCAGGCTGAAGCCGGTACCATTCAGCAGAATAATGGTAGAACCGGCGTTGTGGCGGTGACCTCGCTCGTAGGTTCCTGTCGGGATCTGCTCAACGTGACCCGGCATGCTGCTGCGTGAGAGAACAAAGTGGCGATCAATGTCCCTGTAACCCTGGCCCGCATTGAAGAGCCGCCAGTTCCAAACGTTGCGCACCAGGTTGACGATGGTCAGGGAGTGATGCTCGGTGGTGGGACCATAGTCTTTCTTGTTTTCAGGGTCGAAATAGTCGGCTTCTCCGGCGTAGCGATCCGTAAACTCGAAGGGATTGTTGAAGATGAAGTCGGGGTTGTGGAAGATATCCATGAGCAGAGGAAAGGTGGTTTCTGAGGCGATTCGGGCCGGCTCGCTACCCGTATTCGTGATCTGGTACCAGGTATTCACCGGAGGAGCAAAGATCGATCCCTTCCTCCAGTGAACGACTGCCTTGTTCTCTGGATCACTGATGCTCCACACGCTGAATTCTCCCTCGCCGGAGAGGGCGATCATATGGGCGTCATAGATGTGGCGCCTGGGCTTGGTCTTGGCCCCGGGACGCAATTCCATCAGCCAGTTATCCACCGCGCCTCCGGTGCCCTCCAGATTGACATAGGCGCCGTAAACACCGGTATCGCCGTAGCTCTTCCAGGGCTTCACCTCGGCCGTATACAAATCGGCAGCCCAGCCGGTGTAGTTGGGAATGCCCTCTGCTTCGATGTACCTCTGGTAGGCACTCTTTGAAGCCATGTCCTGAAATTCGCTCTCGGGCAGGAAGGGATAGTCCTCGCCCGTCTGGGCCTGGAGCGCGATGGTCATAATCATCGCAGCCAAGAGGATGGATAGAAACATTCTTGGACAGAAGTTTTTCATGGTCTTCTGTTGCCTCCTTAGATTTTGATTGTTCTCCGCCTGGGAAAATTGTGTCAAAACGCCGTTTACTCCGCCTGGACTGCAACCTGAAGGGCGACTCGAATCTTCCCCAAATGCTACCTCTCTAAGGCAACGAAAGGCAATGGATCTTAGCCCGGAGCTGGATAGAACCGGATTCGGATTACTCAGCGCCCTGAAGATGGGGCTTGAGCAGGGCGTAGATACATTCGTTGGCGGGTACCGGCACCCCGGCGCCTTGACCCAGGCGCACTATGGCACCGTTGAGGGCCTCCAACTCCAGAGGACGGTCCAGCTCAAGGTCCTTGTGCATGGAGGCACGCAAATCCTTGGCGTAGCCATCTATGTAGGACATGGTGCGCTCGAACACGTCATCGTCGAGGGCTATGCCCCGGGCACGGCCCACTGACTCAGCCTCCCGCAGCACATCCATTACCAGTTGACGCCCTTCGGGATAGTCCAATAGCTGAACCAACTCGGCCCTGGCAGCGCTGGTGGGACCTGCCAGTGCGACAATGAACAGCAGCTTGGTCCAGAGTGCCTTCATCACCTCTGTCGAAAGCTCAGCCTCTATGCCTGCAGCCGTCAATATCTCCAGGACCCCTTCCGACTGAGGTGTGCTGGGTCCACCCGGCTCACCGAACACAATACGAACCACTTCTCCCCTCTGTACGATGACCCCTGGGGACTCGATGGTCGCCTCGATGTAAGCGGCACCCGGCAATATATGGGCACCATCCAGCACAGCGGACAGCTGCTCGCAGCTCTCGACTCCGTTCTGCAGGGTGAGCACGGAGCTGTCGGGACCAACCATAGGCTCTACATCGGGGACGGCTGTCGCATTGTGATAGGTCTTTACCGAGAACAACACTAGATCCACTTGTCCTACTTTTGTGGTGTCACTGGTCGCCTCGGCCTTGACTACGAACTCACCAAAGTGGTGGCTTCTCACTGTGAGTCCTCGCGCTTGAATAGCCTTCAGATGCTGACCTCGCGCGATCAAAACGACCTCATTTCCAGCCTGAGCCAGCAGCCCTCCAAAGTAGCCGCCTACCGCTCCCGCTCCCATCACTGCTATTCGCATACCTACTCTCGCGACATTACCGACCAGATACGCATGGGTTCCTCCTGGGCGCTGCGTTCAGGTAACTCGTACTTCACCCGGTAGGCGTCCAGAACCCGTTCCAGACTGGCTTGGGCCGTCAACAGTTCCAGGCGGGTTTCATAGATCAGGCCGCCGACCCGCAACCGGATATTCGGGTCATCGGCCACCCAGCCGGGCCATAACTTCTGGTTTGGCGTTGCCGCTGCAACGAAGAGCTGACCGTCTACCTCGACACACCAGATCGTAATTGAATGCGGAATGAAGTAGGGGGTAGACACTTCGATTGCAATTTCGCGATGCTGGTTGCTGAAGCCCCAATCTTCTGGAAAGGGAGCCATCTGACCTGACAGGCTGAAACCCGGTCGGGTCCCGTCGGGCTGGCAAGCGGCCGCCGTGATGACGATCGTGCTGCTAACGATGATGCAGACGCACCTCCATGCCAATCCGGTCAGCTTCATGAAAGATTCAGCTTGAAAACTTTGTTGGCGGTTCGCCAGTAGACCCACTCCTTCTGCTCATCGGACAACCCCGCCTCCTCCACGATTCGCTTGTGGCGAGTGTGGACGTCTTCCGGATCCACGACCCAGCGCCAGGTGCCGGACCAGTCTGTGCCAAACAGGATCCGATCAGCACCGATGGTTTCCGCCGCCTGACGCAAATGATCCGAACTGGTCCCCACGATGTCAAAGTGGACATTACTGTTTCGCATAGCCACCATCATTGCCATCTCGAAATAGAAAGTGACTGAGCGGCCCATCTTTGACAGGATGATCGGCACCTGCGGGTAGCGGCCCGCCACCTCATCCACCCAGGCAGGATTTCCGTAGTGCAGCCCGCCACGGAACTGGGTCCAGGCGGTTGGAAACTCGATCGCTATCTTGTACCTGTTCACTGCGTCCATAATGGGGGCAAGATCGTCAGCAATCTTTTCCGGGTGAATTTCTCTGGTAAATCCCCTGGCAGCGATGGTCCCGACTGCGACCAGGCCCAGTTCCTCCACCCCCCGCTTCACTTCCTCGGCTGCCCGGGCTCGGACTGCCGCAGGACTTTCTGCGTAAGCCGTGTTGACTTGATTCTGACCTACACGCAGTTGGCCATACAGTCGATCCGGATACTTCTTGACCGCCTCCGCCACCATGTCATTGGGAATGTTACCAGCGGTGAGTTGGGTCAGCGCTTTGTCGATTCCGTGCTGGTCCATGGCGGCAATCAGGTCATCGGAATTTTCTTCAAACTTCTCGTGCAAGCGCCTGGCATACAGTTCCGGGTAGCGAGTGCGAAAAGCAATCAGATCTTCTTTGGTCCGAATCTTGTCTTCCAAACCGCGCCGATGAGAGGGCACCACTCCGAGATGGGTGTGGGCATCAATGATACGGGAGGGACCCTTTTTCGAGCTTCCCATCTGGCTGCCGGCAGCCAGAGAAGCCCAGCTGCCGAAGGCGCCCATGCCCGTGGACTTGATGAAATTCCTTCTTTTCATAATGCCTCCCGTTTCTTCTTTCTCTCACATCATCACTTGCCAGCTCAGCGGACGATACGCGATCCCTTCTACACTAGATCGCAGGCATCCGCCGGCATCCAATGCGCTTCCCGCCCCTCCCACTTGACATTACACCCGATGGGATTGGTGACGGGCAACGTGATGGTTTCACCGGCCAGATGCTGGTTCAGGGCTTCCTCTAGATCGTTGACCGTCATTCTGGAGGTGTCGCGCGGACTGTCCACCGCCCGACCGGTGTAGACCAATTTGCGATCAGCATCGAAAACGTAAAAATGCGGAGTCCTGAGGGCCCCATAGAGCCGCGCCACTTCCTGCGATTGATCGTAGAGATAGAGCCAGGGGAAGTGATGCGTCTCCATCCGTTCCACCATTTGTTCGAAGCTGTCTTCAGCATAGGTGTTGGCGCTGTTGGAGTTGATGCCCACAAAGTGAACCCCTTGCCCGGCAAACTGCTCCACTGTCTGGCGGGTCACTTCGTCTGATCCCGTGACATAAGGGCAATGATTGCAGGTAAAAAAGATCACCAGAACCTTGCTTTCATCGAAGTTGGACAGCCGATAGGTTTCGCCGTCAGTCGCGGGCAGCTCGAAATCGGGCGCTTTGTCATTTATTTGCAGGGTAAAAGCCACTCTTGTCTCTCCTTTCCGTACTCACCCGCCAACCGATGGCCTGTCTTTAATCCAGCGGGCGGGGAACGTCTTGGCATTCTCCTTCCCCACAAGAATCATCCAGCCAGCAGTCAGAATCAAGCCTAACCCGGATTATTCATAGGTTCTTGTCGCGAAGTGGTGAAAGCGCCGCGATGACAAGGCGTACAACGAAGGGCCCCGCAGGCGTACTCATGCAGTACGCCGAGGAGCCCAAGGCAGCACAACACAGTCAGCGCGGATGATTGCGGCACTGCAGTAGAGAATTTATGAATTATCCGGGCTAGGGTACAGCTTGCCGGTTGCTGCCCACTGGCCGGATTGAAGGCATCGACTTTACTTTGGCAACGTGATACGGTGCCTCGAATTAACCAGGTAGGTTCCGTGCTTTTGCTGTTAGGGGAACACCCATGACTGAAGAAGAAACCCGCCAGCCAGATCAATCTGCAACCTCGATACCCTCTGCCGGGTTGATCTCATACATGAAAAGTATGGGCCCTGGGCTGGTGTACGTTCTGACGGTTCTGGGTTCAGGGGATCTGGTCTCCAATTCGGCGGCTGGAGCCGGCTACGGCTATGCTTTTATCTGGACGCTTGCCCTCACACTGGTTTTTCGCTTCGTGTGGGTGAATACCTCTGCCAAGTATGTTCTGGTCACCGGTGAGAGTCTGGCTCAAGGGTATGCCCGGCTCGGCCGGTGGATGATCTGGACCCTGCTGGCAAGCACGATTATTCTGGCCCAGTTAGCCATGACCTATTCCATTTTGATGACCGGTCATGCCATAGATTTGGTTTTGCATCTGCCCACCGAATGGAGTGCCTCTATCTGGTCCCTGTTCTTTGCAATGGTGGGATTCGTGATGGCCTACTGGGGTGGCTACCAGGTGGTGGAAAAGTTCTGCAAGGTGCTGGTGGTGCTCATGGGAGGCTCTCTGGTGATGGTTGCCGTTCTTTCCAAGCCGGATCCCGTGGCGATTCTGCAGGGGACGTTCATTCCCTCCATTCCTGGAGATCAGGGACTGTACGGTTCCTTCTTTCTGCTGATGGCCCTTATTGGCACCATGTCCGGGTCGCTGACCAATCTCTCCTATGCCTATTACTGTCACGAGGCGGGCTGGCGGGATGCGTCCCATCTGAAAGCGCAGCGCTTTGACCTGCTCTTCGGGGTGGTGTGCATGTTCTTGATGGGCGCGCTGCTGCAGATTGCGGCAGCGGCCACCCTGCATCCCCTGGGTGTCACCTTGAACGATGCCGACGATCTGGTACGAATGTTCTCGGAGGTGCAAGGGGTAGCGGGTCTGGTCATCTTCAGCCTCGGATTGTGGGGTGCTGCCTTCTCCAGCTTGGTGGGACGACTGGTCGGCTACGGGTTGATTGCCGCCGATCTGAGCCGTTTCGTCACCGATAGACCTTCGATCAGGGATAGCTACCGTGACAATCCAAAGCGGCATCCGGTCTACCGCGCTTGTGTGATTTTTTGGGCCTTTACTCCACTCTATATCCTCCTGACCGATGTCAGTCTCTTCTGGCTGGTGTTGGTCGTCAGCACCCTCTACGTGGTGATGATTCCGATCTTGACCCCGGCGCTGTTGATACTGACCAATAACAGGAAGCTGATGGGCCAGCACAAAAATGGTTGGCTCACCAATGGGCTCATGATTTTTATGCTCCTAGTGGCCGGTTATATCACCTACGTCAACGCGATGGAGTGGTGGTATTCTTAGCCCGGAGTAGGCATCAGTTTTCTACTGCAGTGCCGCAATCATCCACGCTGACGGCGTTGTGCTGCCTTGGACTCCTCGGCGTACTGCACGAGTACGCCTGCGGGGCCCTTCGTTGCACGCCTTGTCATCGTGGCGCCTGCAGCACTTCGTCACGCCGCCTTCATCTGAGCGCAGTGAAGAAAACCTATGCATACTCCGGGCTAGGGCTGACAACTGACAACTAACAACTGAACAGTGTCGATTGACGAGTGTCGAGTGACGAATGACCCGGGAGGATAGCGAACCTCCTCTGAATCCGTGTAAATCTGTGTTCGCTAATCCGTGCAATCCGTGATTAGCGTTTCCACCTCAACTGAAACCGGTAGTTGTCATCGCCCCCCTTGGGATCGGAAATCCGAATCACGGCCACAAACTGATTCCCTTCCCAGGGGTGTTCGAGCAGAGTGACCTTGCCCCGTCCGTCCCCTTTTCGGAGCTCTACCTGCCTCAGCGGGGGTGTCCGGGGAAGCGGCTGGGAAAAGGAGAGGCGCTCCACCCCGACCGGTCGTCCACTGACGGTCTCAACGAAGACCTCTTCCCCACGAACCCGAAAGATGACGGTTCCGTCGATACGACCCTGAAATTCGAGGGTTCCCTCATTCTTGCCTTGATTGTTGGCAGGGGTATCCTCGGTCCGGCTCAATCGGGTGCCGGGCAGTCCAGTCTGCTCGGAGTCGCCTGTCGGGGCCGTCGGCACCGCTGGTACTAAAATCGGTGTTGACGATACAGGCACGGTGCTGTCTGGCTGGCCCACGCCCAGGTAGGGGTTGAACAGATAGGTGAGGGAGAAGGGCTTGGGCATTTTCAGATTCTGAGACACCGAGTAGGCGGGATCGAGTCCCCACTGCCCGGTGGAGAGAACCTTCTTCTTGCGAGTCCGTTCATCGTGCCATCCCCAAAAAGGCTTGGCCTTATTGGAACCCATCTTTCGGCCCAGAAAGGCGCCGGCGATCTGAGGAGCCGCCGGACGCGGACGCCCTCCCATGGGCTGGTAGGTGTAGTAGGCGGCAAAGGTTTCGCTCTGATCTGTTTCTCGAACGGCTCGCAGCCACCAGTGTTCAAAAATGGGCAACAGCTCGTAACCCACCTCCCGGTCATTGGCATGTTCGGGCCGCTCGGCCCGGCCCCGATAAACATAGGTGACACCGGTCCCTGCAGAAAACCGATCGCTGTCCAGTGAGTAACTCGAATGCCTGCCGGAAGATCCGTATACGCCGTGCCCGCCTGCTTCGATAAATACCACCGGGTGAGATCCCTCGTGAAGTTCTATCCGACCGTCGATATTGTGGGTCTTCTTGCCAATGTTGCGATCCAGCCGGTAAGAATAGATATTGTTGTGGGCCAGGGTTTCCATCACCTGCAATCGTCCATATTGGGAGCCGTCCTTGTGGACCGTGAGGATCAGGCCTTCATTGTCGTTCTCATGACAGGTGCCCGCCACACACTTGTCCGAATAATCACGCGGATGAAAGAGATTGTAGATCAAAAACCAGTGAGTCTGTGTCTCCATGGCGGTGTAGTAGACGTAAGCCTGGGAGGTGCCTGAATCCGCCGAATCCCAGTTGTTGTCGCCCTGCCAGTCTCCATCGAAGTCGAAGCGCGTAAGGTAGTCGTACTTGGGGCCGAACCAGGTTTCTTGGGCGACCAAGGGAGAATAATGTTCGGCCAGATCTCGGTAGGGACCCTGCTCACGGCTACCGGCCT
>JAUXKG010000477.1 GCA_030624355.1 Acidobacteriota bacterium | reverse complement strand
TTTGCAGCTCATTCTAGAGACTGCGTCTGAGGTTTGGCCTTCTCATCCCTATCTGGAGTGCCCTTTGAGCCTCCTTGAGGTCAGTGCGCTGAGCAGTGGCATTGTTTTGAAAGCCAAGACATGAACGCCAACACAGTGACCGAGTAGGTCACCCATCTTGAGCCGTCAGCTCTGGGCAAGACAACGGCCACCTAACGACGAGGATCACCCGCTGCGCGAAAAGCATAGTGGTGGCCGAACAGCGCTGTTTGCGGTCGGGTGCATCTTCTGGTTAGGCGGTGACTCACGCGTTACTGGGATTGTCCGAACTGCTCCAGATTGTCCTTCAGCAGTGCAGCAGGATTCAGGACCTTTCCGTTGTAAATGACCCGATGGATCTTCTGGGTATTCTGGATGTTCTCCATAGGGTCGGCATCCAGAATAACGAGGTCGGCATATTTTCCGACCGCCAGTGCGCCCAGGTCGCTTTCTTTCCCCAGCACCTTGGCGGCGTTAACGGTGGCGGTTTGAAGCGCTTCCATCTGGGTCAGGCCGGCCTCCACAAAGAGCTCCAGTTCCTGATGCAGTCCCCAGCCCGGAAAGACCGCTCCCGGGGAGTCGGTTCCCACCAGCAGGACTCCGCCGGCATCCTGGAAGGTCTTCACCGCTCGTTTCATCAAGTCCAGATTCTTGGTCCACTCCTGCCGCTCTTGGTCGTTGAAGGCTCCGAAGCGGACCTGACCGGGTTCGACCATATACTTGCGGGCGGGGTCGGCCAGAAGCTCCGGAGTTCCCACCAATTCGAAGTTTCGCTGCATGGTCACCAGGGTCGGTGAGAAATAGACTTCCCGCTCGGCCATCAGTCGGGCCAGTGCATCCAGCCTGCCCGGATCGACGTACTGGTTCATGGGCCCATACCAGTGTCGAAACATATGATCCCAGTTGGAGGGATCATAGTCCCGGGGTAAGGGAATCTGGCCTTCAAGAGCATCTTCCAACAGGCTGGTTCCGTGTTCAATGCCGTCCAGTCCTGCTTCCACTGCGGCCCTTGCTCCCGGCCCCACGTTCCCCGTTGTGGGTCCGGTGTGTCCGTAAACCCATAATCCGGCCGCGTGGGCCACCTCGACGATTTCCTCGAGTTCCTCGACGCTGTATCCGGTGACCTTGATGCCGTCAACGCCGGCTTCGATCATCTTGGCGGCCATCTCCGCGCCGCTGGTCGATCCCGAGGTCTTCACCGAGCGCTGATTGATGGGCGTTCCCGAGATGAACATTCGGGGTGCCAGGATGTTGCCCACCTCAATCTCTTGTCTCAGCGTGTTGAGTCTCTCAACGGCGCCTCCCAGATCACGCACCGTGGTCACGCCGTTGGCCAGGTAGAGCCGGTGGATCCAGGTGCGGCCGTAGTGAACATGCATGTCTACCAGACCGGGAATGATGTATTTCCCCTGGGCATCCAGAACGCGGGCACCGGCAGGAGGGGCTATCTCATCGGAGCTCCCGATTTTGCTGATTCGATTGCCCTCAATCAGAATGCTGCTGTTGGCAAGAGCAGGCCCCCCCGTCACATCAATCAGGGTTGCCCCTTCGATCAAAAGGGGGCCGTCCGGATCCGGAGGCACACTTTCTGTGCAGCCCAGCAGGGAACCGAGCACCAGGATGGAAAGCAGCCAATTTGTTTGGGTTGGTCTTGTGTGAAGCATGCTGCGAATCATATCTTTAAAAGGAACATTCGCAAAAAAGAAAATCGTCAGTCGAAATTCTTCAATCGAAAATATTCGGAGGAACCATGACCAAGGATACGAGAGAGGCTTTTCGAGAGATTTCCCTGGGCGCCGAGAACTCCGCCTATGAAATCATCGCCCGGATGGATGAGGAGTATGCTGGTTTCTTGAAGGGAGTAGTTCCTCATGAGATTGGCCAACAGTTTGGGTTGAAATGTGATGATAATGACTTTGGTGTCATGTCAACGGAACTTCCTGAAAAAGCACTATCTTTCGTCCCTGAACACTTGCACATTTTGCGCTGCAGGACTCGGAGGCCCGGGCAAGATCCATAACAGAAGACCCACGCTTCCAAGACCTGATGCGGCGGATGAACCTTGAGCCTTGAGCAATCTGTAATCCCTGTCAGAGACGATCAAAGATCAAGTCCTCCGCATCCGGTTCATCTGACCCATATCAAGCTCGATGGAGTTCCCTGGTAGGGACACCCCTGTATCGGGCAGATGAAACCGAGTTCTCGAACGGCACCCACAAGTGTTCGTCGAGTCCGGGAAACCTGAAATGCTTTCCGCCACGATTGCCTCCGATAAACGCCGAAGCGTTTATCCATTCTTCCAACTCCTGAGTAGTCGACTCTTCTTAGAAGTGCTGCCAATGTCCCCGAAGTCGCCTTCTGGAAGGTTGGCACTTGTCCGGCAAGCCGACTATACGTCCAAGTGGACCGGACCGTAACCCTCCGGCGCCAAGCGGGCGCAAACCATCACACTCCGAGTTATTGTGGAATCTGGTGTACAAAGTATTCGGAGAAGGTCTCTTGTACCGAAGCTA
>JAUXKG010000327.1 GCA_030624355.1 Acidobacteriota bacterium | reverse complement strand
TTCTGGGAAGGCGATGTAACCAGGTTCTGAACGTTTCCAGGAAGATTGGGAAGAGGGATTTTTTCAAGAAAGGCCAGGGCCACTGGGTCGAGGCGATTCTGGGGAATCTGGTTGCCGGGGAATGCCTGGCGTTCTTCAGTCTGTGGGTCGCCGGTCAAGGGATCGTAGATTTCGCTCAGGCCGGAAAAATCCCCCGATCGCATCGCCGCAGTCGGAACGCTGAATGTCCGGGTGATCGATTGTCGGATTCGCTGACCCTCATAGTTGAGAAAAAAAAAGGTCCTGTTTTCGCCGTCGTAGATTCCCGGTAAGTTGACCGGTCCACCAAAGGTTCCACCAAACTGGTTCTGAACAAAGGGGGGGATGGGCTCATCCGGAGGGTCGAAGAAGTTTTTGGCATCCAGCGCCGCATTTCTGTGAAAAGTGTAGAGGTTGCCGTGGAATTCGTTGGTGCCTGATTTCATGACCACATTGATCAAAGCGGATGCCTTGCCGCCGAACTCGGCAGAATAGAGTGATTTTTGGATCTTGAATTCCTGGATGGCATCAACCGACGGACTGATGACCAGATTGTTGAAGAGTTCATCGGTCACCTTGACGCCGTCAAAAAGATAGATGTTGTGTCCAGCCCGCTGACCGCTGACATTGACCAGATCGCCGGCCTGTTGCAGAGCGGCGCCTCGCGTGCCTCCCGGAGGTTTGACGACGCCCTCACTGAGCAGAGCCAGCTGCAGAAACTGCCGCCCGTTCAGGGGCAAGTCAGCGACCCGTTCGTTTTCGATGACGTCGCTGATTTCAGCAGTGGTGTTTTGCAGCAGAGGAGCACTGCTGGTGACGGTGACATTTTCGGTGATGTCTCCAACCTCCAGAACCAGATCCAGTCGGACTCTCTGGCCCACCGCCAGAGAAACTCCCTCCCGAACCAGGCGCTTGAAGCCGGGCAATTCGGCAGTGATTATCTGCTCACCGACCGGCAGGGCTGAGAGCAGAAAAGAGCCTTCCTGGTCGGTGATTCGTTCAACGGTGAATCCACTGGAAATGTGGACTGTCGTGACCACCACCCCGGGCAACACAGCACCAGATGCGTCTTGAACGGTACCAATAATTTCGGCAGTGTTGATTTGCGCCTGAAGATTGGTCAAAAAAAAGAACAGGTAAACGGACCGCTTCAAGCCTGTAATCAGGGCAGTCCTGTCCAGGAGCAGGATTCCAGAGTCAAAAGGAGAAAATGTAGATCGCCTTTTTGTTATTTCAGTCATTGACGAATAGGTCTTTGCTAAGGCGTACCAGGTAGGGGGTTCACCGACAACATTAGATTCATCTGGCAGACAAGCTACCAAATTACAGCATAAATATCTGAAATATTGTTTGTCAAACCGCTCCTTTTCACCATACGGGTTCTTGATTGTCGGGTGCTGACATGGTAAGAAGAGGGGAGTTAACAAGGCTGAGGAGCTTGCCATTTGGGAGTTGTAATCCAGATACAGAGCCACACTTTCCATAGACCATCACCTCACTGTGAAAAGAATTGCCATGGGATTCACTCATTGAATTGAACGGAGGACAGAAATGAAGATATTTTCCAGGATCGTCTTCTCATCATCGCTAGTTGGTTTGCTGCTTCTCCTGACGGCAGCAGGAGCTGGTTCCGAGCCGGTCTCCCAAATCGGAAAGGATTCAGAATTGAGTGAACAGGAGAGGATGGGGCATGCCTTTTTCATGCAGCGATGCGCCTTCTGTCACGTGCCCAGAACCACCAAGGCAGGAGCCGATGCCAAAGTTCCGAGCGGCGGGCTTCTGGCCGGGCTGTTTCGAGATGCCGGCCCAGGTCAGGAGACCAGAGTCCGGCAGATTGTCTTAATGGGCATTCCAGGCAAAATGCCTGGCTTTGAGCACGGGTTAAATTCGGAAGAGATAGATGCAATTTTCGCCTACATAAAAACTCTCAAATAGTTCAGTGATCGGGGGATACCATGTCAAGGATCAAGATCGTAATTTCGCTTTCGGTGGCCCTGTCCATTCTACTGGGACTGGGCGGGACCCAGGTCGTTTCTTCGTCTGAAAGCGGGCTTTCCGGCACTATCAAATCAGCCGAGGGACAGCCAATGGAAGGAGTGGTGGTATCGGCCCGAGCCGGCGGCAAGAGCTTTACCACCAGCGTGTACACAGACCAGAATGGAGCATATTTCTTCCCATCACTGGATACAGGTCACTATAAAGTGTGGGCACAGGCGGTTGGTTTTCAGGCCGGCCGCGCAGCAGTCAAGCTCTCTGACGAAAAGAAGGTGCAACAGGATTTTGCCCTGGAGACGCTGAAGGATTTCAGCCGGCAACTGAGCGGAGCTGAGTGGATGAACAGCCTGCCCGAAGAAACTCCCATGGATCGTCAGGCCAAGGCCATATTGAACAGCACCTGCAGTGGCTGCCATTCAACCAATGTGCCCCTGCAGAACCGTTTTGACTCAGAGGGCTGGGGAGTGATGCTGGACTCCATGCAGAACATACGAGCGCCCCGCGCCTGGGGGACCATCTGGACCCCCAGTACGTACAATGCTTCGGAATTTGTTCGCTTTTATAGAGAAGAAGCACGCTGGTATCTGACCCGTGTACGCGGTCCTGAATCGCATCCGCTGAAATTTAAGCCCAACCCTAGGCCCACCGGAGAAGCAACCCGAGTCGTTATTACCGAGTACGACGTACCGCTGGTCGATAGATCGCAATATGAGAAGACTCACGACGGCGCAGACTGGTCTTTGGGTCCCCCCTCAAAGTACGGAGGTTTCGGAGCGGCTCACGATATGGTCGTCCAGGACGAGGACACCGTTTGGTTCGCCGACAATGTGACTCCCGAGCGCTCGATCGGTAGGTTGAATCCGAAGACTGGTCAGATCGAGAGCTTCGCTCTTTACACTAAGGAGAATCAGGCGGTTGGCACACACGGTATCGGAATGGCCCAGAACGGGGACATCTGGCTTACCAACAGTCCCGAATCCACCACCTTGAAATTTGATCCCAAGACTGAACAATTCCAGCGCTTTCCTCAACCCAGCTCATTGCCTCCCGGCGGAGGTCGGACACTGGAAATAGACTCCAAGGGGAATCCGTGGGTCTGCGCCGCGGGGGGTGTCATGAAGTTGAAACCAGGGACTGGAGAGTATTCCTTTTATTCTTCCATCACCCCGGCCAGCCCTGGTGTCTCCGGAAGCTACTATGGGCTGAGCATCGATGGACGAGACAATGTCTGGTTCACCATGATTACCAAAGATCGGGTTGGGGTAGTGAATTCCGAAACGGGTGAGGTAAGCGAGGTCTTTCTGGGCAAGGAGTCTTTCGAGGGTGCCAGGATGCCCACCTTTGAGGCCTCTTCTTCTGTGGCGCCTCCCAACCACAAGGGCCCGCGTAAACTACGAGCGGATAGAAGAGGCGACAGTGTCTGGGTCCCGGAATTTATAGCCGGCAAGCTGGCCAAAATAGATATCAATACTCACACGGTGACCGACTATCCGCTGCCTTTCCCTTATACGAAGCCTTATGCAGTGGGGGTGGACAAAAATCATATGGTCTGGGTTGTGGGTCTAAACTCGGATCACGTGTACAAGTTCAACCCTTTCAGCGAACGCTGGACAGCCTATCGGATACCGGCGTTGGGTATGGACATGAGACATGTGGAAGTTGACAACAGTACCGATCCCCCTACTATCTGGACCGCCTACTTCAAGGCTAACAAACTGGTACGCCTGCAGTTTAGAGAAGGGTCCTGAACAGGTCGAGGAGCTAGCCCGTTTTATGCATAAAACGGGCTATGCTAAACTACCGGAAAAAATGGTTGAGAAAGTTGTTCTAGCAAGTCCCCGAGGTTTCTGCGCGGGCGTGGTGCGAGCCATTGATGTGGTGGAGATCGCACTTCGAACCTATCCGAATCCTGTCTATGTTCGAAAGGAAATTGTCCATAACTCCCATGTCGTCGAAGAATTGAGTCAGAAGGGGGCAATC
>JAUXKG010000259.1 GCA_030624355.1 Acidobacteriota bacterium | reverse complement strand
TCCCATGTGCTTGCAATGCCCTGTCCGCGGCCTCAATTCAGTGGACAGAGAGATGGGTGCATTAGTGATTCAAAGACTCAATGAGGTGTTCCACCAGCCAGTGAACTGATCCAATGAATAGCCGCCAAGTGATACTACTCCTCGTGTTGGTCTTATTAGCAGGCTTTTACCTCTACAAGAATCCTGAGCTGATCGGTCGTGGCAGCGCCGTGCCATCAGTCGCAGCGGTACAAGATAGAACAGCCTCACTTTCTCTGGATGAAGAGACCAAGGCGGAGATCCGTCATTATTTTGAAGGGATCTCGATAACCCCTGAGGAGAACAATCTGGATCATGCGGTGCAGTTAGACCATTCGGTCGGTAGGCCCCAGATATCAGAGGGAAATTATAAGGAAGCCTATCGCACCTATCAAAAGGTTCTGGCCATCAGCTATCAGCAGGGCAGTCTGATGGGGATAGGTATCGCTCTGGGTGTGCTATCTAACGTGGCAGAGCGAGGAGGCAATCGCAGTGAAGCTGTCCGCGCTGCAATGCTTGGCTACAAGATGGCTGAAGCGATGAACAACAACGAGGAGAAGGGCGTCATGGAGCTCAGAATTGCCGGACTCCTGAAGAAGCAGGATCGGAGTCTTTCCATGTTGTGGCTTCTCCGTGCCAAGGAAAGCCTAGAAGGTACTCGATACAAACAGGACTACGTCCGGCTTCTCTCCGACTTGGCGGAGAGTCTCAAGGCGCTCGGGGAAAACACACAAGCCTCGGAACTCTTCGAGGAGGCGTGGGAATCTGCTCAGTCACTCGGTGATGCGCCCGGCGAGAGGTGGGCCAAGTGGGAAGCTGGGATGGCTTATTCCGATGACCTGGTGCGCTCCGAGCAATATGAAAGAGCCCTTGAGGTTTTGCAGAAAACACAATCCTACTTCATCGACTCCGAAAAAAGCACGGTGAGCTATACGCGCATTTTGCACCGGCTCGCGCGGATTCATTCGAGTCTGAAAAAGGAGGAAGAAGCAGGACGCTATTACTTGTCCGCCTACGCCAGTTACGAGCTGTCGCGCGCTAATGCCCCTGGAGAAGAGGCCCTGGCTGCGCTGGACAACGGGCATAAGGGAGTCATCGATGACTTTGTGGCTTATCACCTGAAATCCAAGGACTATGCAGAAGCGCTGGCTCTTTTGGAATCGAATAAAGCTCGGACACTGAATGACATATTGGAAGATCCAGGATACGAGCAGGTCGCCGGGCAGTGGAAAGAAATGGAACAACGGCACGCGACGGAACTCATGGGGTTGGTAGAGAACGAGAGTGATTTGTTAGAGCCCCGACAGGACGAAGAGAGCCTTTCCCGGTTTCTTGCGCTCGCGAAAAGGCAAGAGGATGAGCGCCGCACGTTGCAGACACGCTTACAGCTGAGGGACATTACGGGTACTCGAAGTCTATCGAAGGAGCAAGTGGAGGAGCTTCGTCATCAGTTGCCACCTGATGTGGCCGTACTCTCCTTTTTTGTCCGAGCGAGCCAGGTCTCTGCTTTTCTCATCACCCAGCAAGGTATCCGCTACCTACCCCTGTCCTTGAATGCAGCAGAATTGTATCGAACAGCCCAGCAGTTGCGGGTTGCGCTGACCAATCCCTACAACGACTTCTACAGGGAACCTGCCCAGAAGCTTTTCAGAAAAGGCCTGGCACCGGTCATCAAGGAATTGGCTGCGAGTACCCGCATCATCGTGTATAGCCCGGATGGGATCCTCTCCAGAATACCTCTGGAAGTGCTCATGGATGGAGAACGTTTCCTCGGTGAGAGATACGCTGTTTATAGGGTCCCCTCACTTCGCTATGTGAGTTCTATTGCGGGGGTGAAGGCGAAACCCGCTCAGGCTGGAGTCAGCTGTGTCGATCCTGAGGTTTACAACGCCCGCCTTCCCTTTCAGCGAGAGACGGCGGAAACCCTGCAAGAACTGTACGGTAGAAAAGTGGTTGCCCTCTCTGGAAGCCAGTGCTCGGAAAGTCGGTTGGCTGGGGCCATCAGGAAAAATACCGATTCGGCCTTTCGGCACGTAGGGGCACACGGCAACTTTTACCCTGATACGGCAATGAACTCAGCGATCTGGCTTTCGTCAGAGGATGGCGGTGGTGAAGGACATCCCTGGAATGCCAGGGCCATGGCTACGGTCGACATGAGCCACCTTGACCTGGTCACTCTGAGCAGTTGTGAGGCTGGACTGACGGACCCTGGGAAGCAGCGCGACGTTTTTGGCATCGCCCGAGCTCTGTTTTTCGCCGGTGCGCGCGCCATTGTAGCTCCCTTATGGGCGGTACATGACCAGGGAACAGCGGAATTGATGCAGAATTTCTATCAGGCCTATTCGACAGGCACGCCGGCGGTTCTTTCACTGCAGCAGGCTCAGAAGAAACTACTCAAGACCTCGGAATACCGCCATCCCTATTACTGGGCGGCCTTTATACTCACAGGAGCAGTACAGTGAAGAAGGCGGTTCCTTTGGCCCTTGGCTTTTTTCTTTTCTTTTCCAGCTCTTTGGCAGCGGCTGAAGATGTGGATGTCCTGTTCAACAAAGCCATGGATCACCTGCTCAGAAAAGGATATATGGGGGATACATCTCCTGCAGTACGCTATTTGCAGGCGGTCCTGGAGCAGGAACCCGACCACCTTGAAGCATTCTGGCAGCTTATCAGCATTCAACTCGCCTCCTTGAGCAACACTCCTTTGTCTGGAAGATCAACAGCACTCTCTGTCATCTCCCCCGTCTTCGAGCACTTCGAGAAACTCGCACGGCAGACCGACGAAGTGGCATTCCTGCACTATGCGTCGGCATATCATGCGGACTACTACAAGGCCTACGACAGAGCACTCTTGGAGATAGATAAAGCCGTTGCCTTAGAACCTCAATCATCCCGATATTTGCTGGCCAAAGGGAAGCTGTTGGTCAGGTATGGGGACCATATTAGACAGGATGCACAGATCGAAAAAGGAATTCGTCTGATACGCAACGCTAAAGAGTTGTCCAAGACTCACCCCAATCCTTACTCGCTTCCTGCGGACTACGATTTCCAACTCGCTTCGGCTATTTCAAACCTGAGTCAGCCGCGCTATGAGGAGGTGGTAAAGCACTATCTGAACTTCCTGGACCAATCTGAAGAATCCGTTATTTACGCTTTTGCCTGGAACAATGTCAGCATCGCCTTTCGGAAACTGGGACAGTGCGACAAGGCCAAAGAGTCTGCCGAAAATGCCTTAAAGGTCATGGAGTTCGGCAATGCAAAAAGCAATAAAAGATATGCAGAATTCTGCCTTGAGATGCAGAGTATAGGGATCATGGAAGAAGGGCCGGAGGACGGTCCTGACCTGACAGTCCTTGCCAGTAAAGCCGCAGATGCGACAGCAGAAACGAGCGATTCAGCTGAAACGGTCTCTCTCCCGACGGCTCCCGCGCCGCAAGAACCCGGGAGTGCCCAGGTCCAATTGAGTCCCCAGATCATTGAATTGGCGGATCGAATCGAACCCCGAATTAGAGAGTTCCGAGGCCTGTCTGCTGACCAACCCATTGTCAAGACCTTTGCCAGCCGACAAGAGATCGAAAAGCGGCTGCTGGAGCTAGCTGATGAGTTGAATCCTCCAGGCCAGATAGAATTGGACAAAAAAATCTTTGTGAAGCTGGGGTTGGTTCCCCGGAGTTTTGACCTCTCTGAGTTCCTTCGCAGGATTTCATTGCTCTCCACGGTCAGTCTATCTGACCCTGAAACGGATACCCTGTATATCGCCGAATCCCTTACTGGCGTGACGGATGAGGAAATCGTGGTGAGCCTTGTCGTTAACCTGGTCCATGCTTTACAAGACCAGCACTTTAACCTCACGCCTTACACCACCAAGGTTCCAGGCAACGACGATGCTTCGATAGCCAGGTTGGCGCTCGTTCTGGGGGACGCTCTCGCTGTCTTGGTAGACTACAGTTTGAACTCCAAGACACTTACCCCTGGGCAGGTACGCGATATCGAGCGCTCTTTTCGTTCCGGAATCGAGAGCCAACTGGGTGAAAATGTTACCGATGCTCTCAAGCAATTCAATGTGTTCCCTGCTGTTTCCGGGTTCCAGTTCATGGGGTCCTTTAGGAAGTGGAACACCTGGAAAGATACAACCAAGCTCTATTCAGATGTTCCCCGCTCGACTGAACAGATCATGCACCCTGAAAAGTATATTGCTTCAAGGGATGATCCTACGGTCGTGCAACCCCAGTCCCCCCCCGATGTGCTCTCTGCTCCTTGGAAAAGCATCTCCGCCAACGTTCTTGGTGAGTTCTCCTTATACCTCGTGCTGAACAGGTTCATCGGAAAAGAAAAGGCCGAGGGGGCGGCTCAAGGATGGGACGGCGACCGCCTTGAATTGTTTGAGCACCCAAACGGAAACCTGGCATTGTTCCTTCGCTCGGTGTGGGATGCGGAACAAGATGCCAGTGAGTTTGCAGTGGCCTACTCGGACCTGATCCAAAAGAAGTATCCCGGCGCCAGGCTGATCAACGTAGGTGTGAATAGCCGAGCTGAAGACAGGGAACTGCAGTGGGAATCGAACGGCAGTCGCATCATTTTACGCGTTAACGGAACTCAGGTGGAAATCATTGAAGTTGAGAAATCCTAATCGGCCCCAATTACACGATGGTCTCCATGATTTCCTGCGCAAACGCCTTGTTAACGCACCCGGGAATCAGCTAGAC
>JAUXKG010000195.1 GCA_030624355.1 Acidobacteriota bacterium | reverse complement strand
GTGGCCTCCTGCACCGACTGAATGTAAGCGGGTGTTCTTACGGCCTGGAAAGCAACAAACAAAGACAGCATTCCTGCGTCCTCAACAGTAATTGACATTGTCCCTTTTGTATCGTTCAACCTGTCGAGGATGGGGGCTGTTTCACCTTCCAAACGAGAAAATACGGTTTCATATGTGGTGTTGCGATTGCCTTCCTCATCAATGAAGGTGTAGAGATTGTTTTCTCGTGCTGCCTTTGTGATGTTTGTGTAGACTACTTCCTTCGACCGCTGATAGAGATAAACAAAGCCAGGTCTATTGGGAATCTCGAAAAACTTCAAGTAAACCTGAGCCAGAAAATGATGTTGTTTAGGATCAGACACGTTAGCTATCCGTTAGCTATTTGGGGTCAGTAGGGCAAAAAACTCTTTGTTTTCAACAACGGAAGAGATTTGGTGCCGGAGGCGGGACTCGAACCCGCATGCCCTTACGAGCGCCACCCCCTCAAGATGGTGTGTATGCCAAATTTCACCACTCCGGCACAAACGGAAGCCGCAGGCTTCGGCCCACAACGAAGTCTACTCACTCAGGGACTGTCTGCCGGGCTCTCATCGACCGGAGACTCGAAAGCTTCTTCTTCGGCCGGCAACTGTTCAGGGGCTACCGGTTCGGGCAGTGCTGAGGGAGTCTCGGAGAGTGGTGCTTCCTCAGGCGGGGGAAGGGTGTCCAGGACCGTTCCAGTCGTGCTGCGGTTATACATGATGGCCAGTCCCAGCGAAGTCACCATGAACAGGATGGCACAGACGGTGGTGGCCTTGGTCAAAACGGTCGCCGCACCGCGTGCCCCAAAGGCTGCCTGACTGCCGCCACTTCCAAAGGTGGAAGCCAGATCCCCTGCCTTGCCCGACTGCAGAAGGACCACCAGAATCAAAATCAACGAAACGATAACGTGGACGATAACAAATAATGCAAACATTTCGGTTCTTGCGATCTCCTCTCGTTCTAGCCCGGATTATACATAGGTTTCAACTTATGCATCATTCGAGCTTGCCTCACTGACTATTCTAGCAAAGGATTGCGCCTCCAGGCTGGCTCCTCCCACCAGAGCTCCGTCCAGGTTCTCCTGAGCCATCAGCTCGGCCGTGTTTTCGGGCTTGACACTGCCGCCATAGAGGATCCGTAGGCGATCCGACAGTTCTCCCGAGTAATGGTTAGCCAGCCAGTCTCGGATGCTGGCATGAACCTGCTCGGCAATCTCGGGAGTGGCGGTTCGACCGGTTCCAATCGCCCATACCGGCTCGTAGGCCAGAACCAGGCTGGAAATCTGGGCCTCCGACAGACCGGCCAACCCTTGCTCCAACTGTCCTACGATTACTTCCTGAACCTTTCCGGCCTCTCGCTGTTCCAGCGATTCACCCACACAGAGAATGGGCACAAGCTGGGTATCCACCACCTGCCTCAGCTTTCGATTGATGGTTTCATCCGATTCCTCAAAGTATTGGCGCCGCTCCGAGTGTCCGATGATGACATAGCGGCAGCCGCATTCCAGAAGCATCCCGGCAGAGATCTCTCCAGTAAAGGCCCCCTGGTTTTCCCAGTGGACATTTTGAGCCCCCAGTTGAACCGGAGTGCCCGAGACCACCTCCTCTACAGCCTCCAACCCGGTAAAGGGGGGGCACACCAGAACCTCCACTTCAGGATCTTTCCCGATCAGAGCGACCAGTTCCTGCACCATCTCTCTGGATTCGAATGGCGTCTTGTACATCTTCCAATTGCCGGCAATCAACGTTCTTCGACTCACAATCAGACTCCTCTCCTGGTTAACACTTCGACCCCGGGCAGGCTCTTGCCGGCCAGAAACTCCAAGCAGGCTCCTCCTCCGGTGGAAAGATGAGTGATCTGATCCTGCAGTTCGGCCTTTCTCACGGCGGCCACGGAGTCTCCACCGCCCACCACCGAGAAGGCGTCGCTGCCTGCCACCAGGCGCGCCATCTCCAGTGTTCCCGAGGCAAATTCGTCTATCTCAAAAACTCCCAGCGGGCCATTCCAGATTATTGTCCTGGCCCGCCCGACCTCCTCCCCAAACTCCTGAACGGTGCGCGGCCCGATGTCCAGTCCCATCCAATTTGCCGGAATGGCTTCCTCCACGACCCGGGTCTCGAGTCCCGGCTCGCATTTCTCAGCAATCACGTGGTCAACGGGCAACTTCAAGGAGACCTGCCGGGATCCGGCACTCTGAATGAGTTCTCGGGCCACCCCGATCTTGTCTCTTTCCACAATAGACTTGCCGACCTCCTCACCTCGAGCTCGGAGAAAGGTGAAGGCCATCCCCCCTCCCAGTAGGATGGTGTCGGTAAAGCTGAGGAAGTTCTCAATCACCTCGATCTTGTCGGAAGTCTTGGCTCCTCCCAAAATAGCCACTACCGGATGTTCCGGATTGGACAAGACCCGAGAGAGCGACTCCAGCTCCTTCTCCATGAGAAGTCCTGCGGCTCCTTTTCCCAAGCGTTGAGGAACCCCTACGGTGGAGGCGTGGGCCCGATGGGCGGTCCCGAAGGCGTCATTGACGTATTCTTGTGCCCACTCACAAAGCCGGCGGGAAAACTCCGGGTCGTTGGCGGTCTCACCTTCGTGGAACCTGAGATTCTCCAGAAGAAGAACCTGGCCGGGTTGCAGGGCCTGGACCTTCTCCTCGACCTGGGTTCCAACGCAGTCCTCTGCAAAGGCCACATCCTGCTGCACCAGAAGGGACAGGTGATGGGCGATCGGACGCAAGGAGAATTCCTCCTGCCGCTTGCCGTCGGGTCTTCCCAGATGAGAGGCCAGAACGATGCGCGCCTTTTTCTGAAGCGCCAGCTGGATGGTGGGAAGGACACTTTGGATCCGGGTATCATCCATCACCCGGCCACCCTTCAACGGCACATTAAAATCCACCCGCAGAAACAGGTAGCGGCCCTCCAGATCGAGATCGCGAATGGAGCTTCTGGGAGCGGTCTTCATGGCTGTTCAGGACTCAAAATGTCTGGTCAGCAGGTCACGGGGTCAGCCCGGGCACCATTCAGCTGTTAAGCTTTTTCCCCAACAGGTCGGCCAGCTCCACCACCCGATTCGAATAGCCCCATTCGTTGTCGTACCAGGCCAGCACCTTGACCAGATTGCCCGAGAGCGCCTTGACGAATGGTCCGTCCACGATGGCCGAGTGGGGGTTCCCGCTGAAATCCACCGAGACCAGAGGCTCCTCGGAGTAGTACAGGATTCCCTTCAGTTCCCCTTGAGCGGCTTCCCTCAAGGCATTCTTTACATCTTCATCGGAAGCCTTCTTTTCCAGCGTGGCTGTCAAATCCACCAAAGACACGGTGGCGGTGGGTACTCGAATAGCCAGGCCATCCAGCCTTCCCTTCAACTCGGGAAGCACCAGCGTCACAGCCACAGCAGCTCCGGTAGTGGTGGGGATCATGGAGAGAGCAGCCGCTCGAGCCCTTCGCAAATCTTTGTGCGGAAGATCGAGAATTTTCTGATCGTTGGTGTAACTGTGAATGGTGGTCATCAGGCCTTCTTGAATGCCGAAAGTCTCATGAAGAACCTTGGCGATTGGAGCCAAACAATTGGTGGTGCAGCTGGCATTGGAAATCACCGAGTGCTGGGCCGGATCATACTGGTCATCGTTGACACCCAGACACACGGTAAGGTCGGGACCCTTGGCAGGAGCACTGATGATGACCTTCTGCACCGAGTCACCAAGATGGGCGGCAGCCTTTTCGCGGTCTGCAAACAGCCCTGTGGATTCCACAACGATCTGGGCACCCAGATCACCCCAGGGAATACTCCCGGGATCTCTCTCGGCAAAAACCCGGACCTTCTTTCCGTCCAGGGAAATAGAGTTTTCGTCAAAATCCACATCTCCCTCGAGAATGCCGTAGATCGAATCGTACTTCAGCAGATGAGCCAGGGTTTTGGAGTCGGTAATATCGTTCACCGCCACAAACTCCACGTCGGCGTTCGATTCTAGGGCAGCCCGGAAAACGTTGCGTCCAATTCTTCCAAATCCGTTGATCGCGACCTTCGTCGTCATCAGTCCTCCTTATCAATTCACAGCATTTGCAGCAGATCTCTTCCGCACAAACCTGCTCAGTTTATCAAGTGGTCGGTGTCCAGTAAAAGGGGATTAAGCAGGCTTTCCTTTTTTCAGCTCTCTACATATAGATTGGTCCCGTCGGGTTGGGTCCGAAAACGCCGGTGGCCCCACAACCAGCAATGGGGATACTCTCGGATCATCTCTTCAATATAGCGGTTGAATTCAGTCGTACCCCGGATCAGATCCTGCTCGAGGTCTCCACTGCCGGCCAGTTGAATCGGGGGGTAAAAGCGAATCCGGTAGTGACCGGGAGACCCCTCTTTGGGGTAAATAAAGCCCACCACTACGGGGGCCGAGATCTTCAAGGCCAGCGCCGCCAGCGTTGAGCTGGTGCAGGCGGGGCGTCCGAAGAAGGGGGCGTACACCCCTTCCTTTTCCTGGATATTCTGATCGATCAGAAAACCCACATCTCCACCTTGCTCGAGCCTCTTTAGAACCTGTTTCAGGGATCGATGCTTTGACAGAACCTGAGTGCCGCATTCCGTGCGCAGCCGGGTGGCCCAGGTCTCCAGAAAAGGATTATCCAGGGGACGCACGATGAAAGTCAGGGTGTGACCCAATAACGCGTGGGCTATCGGGAGCAGTTCCCAGGCGCTGATATGGGCAGTCAAAAAAAGAAGAGGCTCTCCTTCCTTCTTTGCCTTCCGGTAGTGCTCCAGACCGCGGCCCTCTTCATACTCCACCCGTTGGGCCACCCGGCTGGCGGTCAGACCCGACAAACGACTGAGTTCCACCACATGATCGCCAATCTGCTGAAAGCTTCTGCGCAGCACCTGCTGCTTCCAACGCTGGTCCTTTTCAGGAAAAGCGATTCCCAGATTGATCATGCCAATGCGGCGATGTTTCTTGTCGAGCCAGAAAACCAGAGTAGCCAATGCCTCACAGAAGGGATAGGCGAGTCCAGCCGGCAGCCAGCCCACCAATCCGAGAAACAGTCGAATCAGCAAGTAAACGATCGCATCCAGTAACCCTTTCATCGAATACTACTGGTACGCCATTCGGGAAGAGGAAATCAAGTACCCATTTATACTTTAGACTCGCAAAAATGAAATCCTGTGGTCCCCCCTTGTTCTCATCCCTCAAAATAGCTACAATCCCTTTTAATCTATTAAGTCGATCTATTTAGTAGGAATTAGAACTGGAGAAACTGATGAGCACTGCCCCTTCGCACGAACTCGAACCATCACTGCCTGACAGTACAGATTCCTTCATGGAGTGCCGGAACCTGGAACCCTTGGAGCTGCTGCGCTGGAGCGTCGAGACCTATCCGAATCGGGTGGCGCTGGCAACCAGCTTTGGCGCCGAGGGCATCGTGTTGATCGACCTGCTGAGCCGGGTCACGGACCAGCCTCGTGTCTTTACTCTGGATACCGGCCGGCTTCATCCGGAGACGTACCAACTCATG